>JBFKGB010000052.1:0-12938 GCA_041633535.1 Euzebya sp.
CCTCCAGCACGTGCAGCCGCGTGCGCCCGTGCACGTCCTGCCGGCGCTGCACCAGGCCGTGGTCCAGCAGGGTCTGCAGCGCCGTCTCGACCTGAACGGCCGGTCGACCGACCATCGACACCGTCGTCGCGATGTCCGCGCCACCGCGGACCGACGCGAGGTGCTGCAGGACCTCGCGGGGGACCCGGGGGAGGGTGTCGAGGCTGCGTCGTACCGAGACCTCGACCGCGGTCGCGGCGAACGGGCCGGGCACGGCGTCGTCATCCCCGTCCGCCAGCTCGGCCGCCACCTCGTGGACCGACCGCAGACCGGTGCGCGCCGCGGCGAGCTCGATCGCCAGGGGGATCCCGTCACAGGCCGAGACGATGCGGCTGACCGCCGCCCTGCCCGCCGCGTCCAGCTGCAACTCCGGGTCCAGCTGACGGGCCCGGGCGAGGAACAGCTCCTCCGCCGGGGTGACCGCGCCGGTGCGGTGCGCCGCCACGGTGCCGGGGTGCGCCAGGGGACCCAGCTGCATGCGGTGCTCGCCCGCGACCCCGACCGGACGCCGTGACGTGACCAGCAGCAGGACGCCGGGTGCGCGGTCCCGCACCGCACCGAGAATCGCACCGATCCCGTCCACGTGCTCGGCCTGGTCACAGACCAGCAGCAGCTCGCGCCCGGCCAGCACCTGCGACAGCCACCCGGCGCGCTCCGGCGACCCTACGAGCGGCATGGCCGCCCCCAGCCCCAGGCCGTCAGCGATTGCGGGCAGCACCTCGGCTGCCGTGACGACCTGCCCCAGACGGACGAACGCGGCACCGTCGGCCAGCACGGGGGCCAGGTCGTGCGCGACCAGCGCGGCCAGCCGGCTCTTGCCGATGCCGCCGGGGCCAAGGAGGGTGACCAGCCGTCCGGCAGCCGTGGTCAGCAGCGCCTGCACGTCGCGGCGTGCCTGGTGTCGACCGGCGGTGTGGTCGACCAGGACGGGCAGCGGGAGGGGTGCCAGGGGGACGTCGCGTGGTCGGAGGCCGTCCTCCTGACCCGCCGCGGTGACGCCCAGCGCCTCGCGATGGGCATCCTGCAGCACGTCGGAGGGGTCGGTGCCCAGCATGTCGCGCAGCAACCGCCGTCCGCTGTCGAACAGCACCAGCGCGTCGGCAGTCCGGCCGCAACGGTGCAGCGCCCTGACCAGCAGCGCGCGGAGCCCCTCGTGCAGCGGGTGGTCGCTGACGTGGATCGTCAGGTCGTCGACCGCCAGGTCCGGGCGTCCCGCGGCCAGGTCCAGCGCCGCACGTCGGGCGATGAGCGCCAGCCGCACCTCCTCCAGACGGGCCACCTCCGCGGTGACGAAGGGGGTCTGCCGGACCCCGGTCAGGACGGGGCCGCGCCACTCGGCGAGCGCCTCGGCCACGCGGCCGCGCAGCCGGACGATGTCGTCGCCGTCCACGCCAGCGCGCAGGACCTCGGCGACGCGGATGACGTCCACGTCCGCCCCTGCCGTCAGCCCGTAGCCGTCGCCCACCGTCACCAGCGCGTCGTGGCCCAGCCGGCCCCGCAGACCGGACACGGCGACCTGCACCGCGTTGCGTGCCGAGACGGGTGGTTCATCCCCGTACAGGGCGTCGACGATGTCGGCGCGGCTGACCGCACGGGGGGCGTGGTGGGCCAGCAGTGCCAGGAGGATCGCCTCACGGCTGGTCAGCGCGGTCACCGCGCCCGAGGCGTGCGCCAGCACCGGCTGCCCCAGCAGCCGGACCCCCGGTCTGGCGTCGCTCCCCACACCCAACTGCATCTCCTCCTGCAGGCTCAGGCTATTCCCGGATCGATCCGGCGTGAACGAGTTCCACGGTCGGTCACCAACCGGTGACGGGGACGACAGCCGCTTACGGCCACCCCGGGCCACACGTAGCCGACGGGTAAGCGTCCGGGACGAGGATCTGCACACCAGGCCGGAGCCATCGGCCACGCACCCCAGGAGCCCACGTGTCGGATGCCTACCTCACGGGTCGCCACACCAGCCTCGTCGACCTGACCCTCGTGGAGCAGACCCGGGTCGGGGCGCACGCCCACCACCTGGCCGACCTGCGGCGCGCGCGCCGCGATGCACGGCGCGCGCGTCTGCAGCAGCTGCTCGGCCGCCTGTCAGGCCACGCGCTCGACGACGGCCGCCAGGCCCTGCCCGCCGCCGATGCACATCGTCTCGAGCCCGTAGCGGACCTCGCGGCGGTCCATCTCGCGCAGCAGGGTGGTCAGGATGCGCGCCCCCGTCGCCCCGATCGGGTGCCCCAACGAGATGCCGGACCCGTTCACGTTGATCCGGTCCCAGTCGGGCCCGTCTACATCATCGGACAGACCCCACTGCCGGGTGACGGCCAGCACCTGAGCGGCGAAGGCCTCGTTCAGCTCGATCAGATCGACCTGCCCGAGGTCCAGCCCGGCCCGCTGGAGGGCCAGCCGGGTTGAGGGGACGGGGCCCAGCCCCATGTGGGAGGGGCGGACGCCGGCGACGGCCCAGCTGACCAGCCTGCCGAGGGGGCGCAGACCGTGGCGCTCGGCGGCGTCACGGCTGGCGACGATGACGACCGCCGCACCGTCGTTCTGGCCGCTGGCGTTGCCCGCGGTGACGGTGGCCCCGTCGATCCGCATGATCGGCCGCAGGGCGGCCAGCTTCTCCACCGTCGACCCGGGGCGCGGGTGCTCGTCGGTCGTGACGAGCAGCGGGTCGGCCTTCCGCTGCGGGACCGACACCCCGACGATCTCGTCGTCGAACCGGCCGGCGGCCTGGGCGGCCAGCGCCCGCTCGTGCGAGCGGACGGCCAGCGCGTCCTGGTCCGCCCGGCTGATGTCGTGGTCGCGACGCAGGTTCTCGGCCGTCTCGATCATCCCGCCGGGCACCGGGTGGTTGACCCCGCCGGCGGTCACCCGACCGCGGGCCAGGCGGTCCTTGAAGTCCGCCGGCGCACCCTTGAGTCCCCAGCGGGCGCCGGTGACGTAGTGCTCGGCCTGGCTCATGGACTCGGCCCCGCCGGCGATGACGATGTCGGCCACGCCGGTCTGCACCCGCATGGCGGCGTCCAGCACCGCCTGCAGCCCCGAGCCGCAGCGTCGGTCCAGCTGCAGGCCGGGCACCTCGACGCCCAGCCCCGCGTCCAGCGCCGCGACCCGGCCCAGCGCCGGCGCCTCGCCGTTGGGGTAGCCCTGCCCCAGGATGACCTCGTCGACGGCGGCCGGGTCCAGCCCGGTGCGCTCCATCAGCGCACGGATCACGGTCGAGGCCAGCACGGTGACGTCGACGTCGCGGAACACCCCGCCGTAGCCACCGACAGCCGTCCGGACCGGCTCGCACAGCACGACCTCGCGCAGCTCAGCCACGGGTGGCCACCGCCGTCGCCGCACCGACCACCGGCACGATCGGGGCCGAAATCGCGCATGCGCGAGTTCGGCCCCGATCGCGCCACAAGGCGCCGCCCACGCCGACCCCGTCCTGCGACGCCATCACATGTGCCTCCCGCCGGCGACCTCGACGGTGATGCCGGTGCAGTAGCTGGACAGGTCGCTTGCGAGGAACAGCGCGACCTTGGCGACCTCGTCGGGCTGACCGGCGCGACCCATGGGGATCTCGGCCTCCTTGGCGGCCAGGATGTCGGCGGGCATCGCCTGCGTCATCGCGGTGTCGATCAGGCCGGGCTGGATGGCGTTGACGCGGATGTTGCTGCGCGCCCCCTCACGGGCCACCGACTTGGTCATCCCGACGATGCCGGCCTTCGCCGCCGCGTAGTTGGACTGGCCGAAGTTGCCGACCTTCCCAGAGATCGAGGACATGTTGATGATCGAGCCCCCCTCGTCCTGTGCCTTCAGCGCGGCCATGGCGTGCTTCATGCCCAGCCAGCACCCCTGCAGGTGCACGTCGATGACCTGACGGAACTGGGCCAACTCCATCTTCTTCAGCGACGCGTCGCGGGTGATCCCCGCGTTGTTCACCAGGATGTCGAAGCGTCCGAAGGCATCCGTCGCACGGGCCACCGCCGCCTCGACGTCGTCGGAGTCCACGACGTCGGCCCGGACGCCGACGGCGTCACCCTCCAGCGCAGCCGCCGCAGCTGCAGCCGCGTCACCGTCCAGGTCGGCCAGCACCAGCCGGGCGCCCTCCGCCGCGAACCGCTCGGCGATCGCCAGACCGATCCCCTGCGCCCCACCGGTGACCAGCGCCACCCTGCCGTCTAGAAGTCCCATGTCCGTCATCGCTCCTGCGTGCTCGTCCCGGGGCGCGACGCCCCGGAGCTGTGGCGCTGCACCCTACCGGCCCCGGAGGATGACACCGTCGGCCCGCTGGGTACCGTCCAGACGGTATGGACACATCCGATCGGGTCGACCTGGTCCTGGGCGGCGGTGGCGTGCGCGGCATCGCCCACGTCGGGGCGCTGTCGGTGCTGACCGAGCACGGCTACACCGTCGACCGTGTCGCCGGGGCCTCCTCCGGGGCGATCGCCGGCGCGATGATCGCCGCGGGCGCGACGCCCGAGGACATGAAGCACGTCCTGTCCGAGCTGGACTGGCGGGCCTTCACCCTGTCCGACATCATCGGCCGGATCGCCGACGCGCCGCTGATCGGCGGCGTGGTCAGCCGCTTCCGCGACGGCCGCACGATCGACCCGATGGAGTGGATCGGTGGGCTGCTTGCCGACCGGGGTGTGCAGACCTGGGCGGACCTGCGTATCGCCGACCCCGAGCCGTGGATCCCCGAGGCCCAGCGCTACAAGCTGGTGGTGCGGTGCCTCGACGTCGTGAACCGCCGCGTGGTGCGGCTGCCGTGGGACTACCACCGCTACGGCCTGGACCCCGACGAGCAGTCGGTCGCCCAGGCGGTCCGGGCGTCGATGTCGGTGCCGCTCGTCTTCGACCCGGTCCGGGTCGGTGACAAGGAGGACGGCGGCGGGCTGCTGATCGACGGTGGCCTGGGCGCCGGGTTCGGCGTCGACGTGCTGGACCGGCAGGACGGATCGCCACCCACCCACCCGACCTTCGCCCTGCAGCTCATGCAACGGCCGCTGGTGACGGCCTGGCCCACCAGCGACCTGAACCTGATGCGCGCCGTGGTCGAGACGATGCTCGAGACCGGCAACGCGATGGTGCCCGTCGGCCCGTGCGACGAGCAGCGGACCGTGCGGCTGGACACCTCACACATCCGCACGCTGGACGTCGGCATCACAGCGGAGGAGGAGCAGGACCTCTTCGACGTCGGGGCCGACACCATGCGGACCTTCCTGGAGGGGTTCGACATGGCGGGCTACCTGCAGGACTGCCGGGGCGGCAGGTAGCCACGCACGCCGGGGTGGCCGACGTCGGCCTATCGTGAGGGCATGACCGATCTGCTGATCCACGTGTGGGCCGTGATGACGCCGGTGCTGGCCCAGGCCGGTGGCGGCGGCCGGTTCGGTGGCAGCGGCGGTGGAGGCGGCGGGTTCAGCGGCGGCGGGGGTGGCTTCAGCGGTGGCGGCGGAGGGGGCATCCCCATCCCCATCGGCGGCGGTGGCAGCCCCGTCATCTTCTTCATCGTCGTCGGCTTCTTCATCCTGGTCCGGGTCGCGGAGTCCCAGCAGAAGCAGCGGGTCGTCCGCACGATCCGCCAGGGCGCGAAGGCGCAGGAGGAGTCGCTGAAGCAGCGGTCGCTGGCCGCCATCGCCCAGCGGGACCCCGCCTTCGACCTGCAGACCTTCCTGACCCGTGCCGCCAACGCGTTCACGACGACCCAGTACGCCTGGAGCGACCAGGACCTCCGCAGCTGCCGGGCCTTCATCTCCGACGGTGTCCACGAGCGCTTCGAGCTGTACATCCGCATGCAGCAGGCCGAGGACATCCGCAACCGGATGCGCAACGTGCAGGTCGTCGGCTGGGACGTCGTGGCCGTCGAGACCGAGCAGCACTTCGACACCATCCACGTGCGGTTCCGCGCCTCGGCGATCAGCTACGACGAGAGCCTGACCAGCGGCCGGCGTGTCGGCGGCAACAGCGACCAGACCCCCATCGTCTTCACCGAGATCTGGTCCTTCTCGCGCCGTCCCGGCGTGCAGACACGCACCGACGCCTCGCTGCTGCAGGGCACCTGCCCCAACTGCGGCACCCAGATCGGCATCGTCGACCGTGCCGAGTGCCCCTCGTGCGCCTCCCACGTCAACTCCGGCGCCTACGACTGGGTCCTGACCGAGATCACACAGGACGAGGAGTGGATCGTCCCCTCCAGCCGCGCCATCCCCGGACTTGCGGCGATGCAGGAGGCCGACCCCGGCCTGAACGTCCAGCACCTGGAGGACCGCGCCTCCGTCATCTTCTGGCGGGCCATGATGGCGGTGTACTTCGAGGACCTGGACGAGGCCGCCCCCATCCTGCCCCCTGGCGCAACCTCCCTGCCCCAGCTGTGGAACCCCGGGCAGGGCTGCTTCTGGCTGACCCCCGCGGTCGGCTCCGTCGAGGTGCTGGGCGCACGGCTGGCCCGGACCGAGACGGAGGCCGACACCGTCAAGGTCCAGGTCCGCTGGTCGGCCAGCCGCGCCTCCGGCAACCGTCGGAGCCCCCAGCGCCTGGACCCGCAGCGGATCTTCACCCACGTCCTGGTCCTGGCCCGCCGCCCCGGCACGACCAGCCGCACCGAGGACACCTTCACCTCCTTCAGCTGCCGTCAGTGCGGTGCGCCGCTCGACGTGGGGCGGGCGACGAACTGCGCCTTCTGCGGCACCGCGATCAACGACGGGCGGACGTCGTGGATCCTCACCGACGTGCAGCCCTACGAGGCGATGCGCGGGTACCTGATGGAGCTGGCGAGGGAGGAGCAGGCGGGCGACGCCGACCCCGTGACCGCCAACCGGATGGCCACCGACCGGCTGCTCAACGAGCCCGAGCTGCTGGTCGCCCTGACCCGGCTGGCCACCGCCGACGGCGTGCTGCACGACAAGGAGCGGGCGCACCTGACGTCGATGGCGGCGTCACGCGGGGTACCGCCCGAGCGGATCCAGCAGATCCTGTCCAGCGGCCAGGAGCTGTCCCAGCCGATCCAACTGCCCGAGGAGCCCGAGGAGGCCCGCGCGTTCATGGTGCACCTCATCCGGGGCGCCCTGATCGACGGCGAGATCTCGAAGGAGGAGCGTCACCTGCTGCAGGGCGTCGGCGGCCAGATCGGCTGGGTGGACGCCGACCTGAAGCGGGCGATCAAGGCCGAGCGGGCCCGTTTGTACCAGCAGGCCCGCGACATCCTGCGTCATGCCCCGGCGCCGGGGCTGGACCTCCCCCCTCCGCCGCCGTCACCGGATCACAACTGAGGGCTACAGCCTGGCGCTGAGTGAGACGTCGACGGGGTCAAGACCGGTCGCGGTGAAGTTGATGACCGACACGGTGATGGTGCCGCAGTGCGCGACCGTGGTGTTGGGGACGAACTCCTCGGCCGGGTCGATCGGCTGGAAGCCCTCGGTCTCGGTGCCGTTGACCCCCAGGTCGTAGTCGTTGGCCAGGACGGTCCAGCTCATCAGGGTGTTCACCTTGGCGGTGGACTTCATGTCCTCGTCCGCGGCGACGGTCTGACCCGACAGGTCGAGGGTGAAGGTCAGCGTGGTCTCGCCATCGAACACCGTGGGGCCGGCGACGGACTGCTCGACCGGGGTGCCGGGCACCAGGACGGTGTTGGACGTCTCACAGGGCTGCAGACGGACGGGGCCGTCCTGGGCCGAGGCGGGGATGACGGACAGGACGCTGAGGGCCGCGACGGTGGCGGCGGTGGTGAAGGGGCGCATGAGCACTCGTTCGCCGGTGCGCGGCCCGAGTCCTGCACACCGACCCGGGTTCTGACGGATCGTCAGGCCGGACGTGCGACCGCCCCGGACCATGGGTCCGGGGCGGTGCGGCGGCCGGGGCCGCTACTTCTTCTTGCCGGTGTACATGTCCTCGATCTGGCCGGCGTACTTCTCGGTCACGATGTTGCGCTTGACCTTCAGCGACGCGGTCAGCAGACCGTTGTCGACCGTCAGGGGCTCCACCAGCGTCCAGTACTTGATCGACTCGAAGCTGGCCAGGTCCTGGTTGACCTTGGCGACGTGGGCGTCGATGGCCTTCTTGACCTCCGGGTGGTTCTGGTCGGCCGGGATGCCCTTCTGGGCCGCCCAGTCCGCCAGGTCGTCGGGGTCCACCGAGATCAGCGCGGTGCAGTAGTTCTTGGTGTCACCGATGACCACGGCCTCCTGGATGATCGGGAGGAGCTTCAGGGAGCCCTCGATCTTGGCGGGCGCCACGTACTTGCCGCCGGAGGTCTTGATGAGCTCCTTCTTGCGACCGGTGATGTGGAGGAACCCCTCCTCGTCGATGCGACCCTCGTCCCCGGTGTGGAACCAGCCCTCGTCGTCGAACGCCTCGGCGGTCGCCTCGGGGCGGTTCAGGTAGCCCTGGGTGATGTTGGCGCCCTTGGCCAGGATCTCGCGGTCGTCGGCGATCTTCAGGGTGACGCCGGGCAGCGCCGGGCCGACCGTGCCGATCTTCATCTTGCCCGGCTTGTTGGCGGTCAGGCCGGGGCAGGTCTCGGTCAGGCCGTAGGCCTCGTACAGCTCCAGCCCCAGGGCCTGGAAGAAGGTGTGGACCTCGCTGTCCAGGGGCGCCGAGCCCGACAGCAGCGCGTCGGCCCGGTCCAGGCCCAGCAGGGCGCGCAGCTTGGACAGCACGACCTTGTCGGCCAGCTGGTACTGGATGTTCAGCAGCAGCGGCAGGGACTTGCCCTTGGTGCGGTAGGGGACGGTCTTCTTCCCGGTCTCGAGCGCCAGGTGGAACAGCTTCTGGCGGATCTCGGGCGCGCCCGACACCGTCGTCTCGATCTTGGACTTCATCTTCTCGAACACGCGCGGTGCGGCCGGGAAGAAGCCCGGGCGGGTCTCGCGGGCGTCGTCTGCCAGGGAGGCGACGGCGGAGATGACCAGCGGCAGGTTGTGGGCCGGGGCGCTGAACTGGATCAGCCGACCGAAGCTGTGGGCCAGGGGGAGGAACAGGAACAGCCCTCCCTCCTTCATGTGGTCGGTCAGGACGCCGGCCTTGTCGACCGCGTCGACCATCGCCAGGTGGTTGGCGTGGGTCTGGATGACCGCCTTGGGGGCACCGGTGGTGCCGGAGGTGTAGGTGTAGGTCGCCGTCTGCTCGGGCTTCGCGGCGTTGCGCCGGCGCAGCGTCTCGTCCTTCATCTCGGCCAGCCGGGCCGCGCCACGGGCCTCGAGGTCGGCCAGGGACTCCCAGTCGTCACCCTCGCTGGCGCCCTCGGGGTCGATGACCACGATGTGCTGCAGCTTGACCTGGTCCGCGGTGTAGTCGACGTCGAAGAACGTGAAGCCCTTCCGCATCGTGTGGACCTTCTCCAGCTGCGCGGCGTCGTCGACGATGACCAGCTTCACACCGGTGTCGACGTGGGCGTAGCCGACCTCCTCGGCGTGCAGCGAGGCGTAGATCGGCACGGTCTGCAGGCCGACCGACAGGGCAGCGAAGTCGCAGGCGATCCAGTCCTCGGACGTCTGCCCGAGGATCCCGACGACGTCGTTGTCCTCCAGGTCGACGGCTGTCAGGATCCCAGCGGCGATCGCGTCGGCGCGGTCGCGCAGGTAGGACCAGGTGCGGTCGGTCCAGCGCCCCGCGACCTTCGTGCGCATCGCGACGTCGGTGGGGTTGGCTGCCGCACGGTCGTGGAGGAGTTCGGCGAGGGTGTTGACGCGTGAAGCCATGTGTCGTGTGTCGTCTCCGGCTCGATGGTCGCCGACCGAGGGCCCGGTCGGCGTGCTTGGGCGGAGTCTAGTCAGAACGGTGACAGGGACCCCAACCCGTGTGTCACCGCCACCATAGGGTGGAGGGCCACCGACCGTGGAGAAACCGATGGCCAGCGCACACACCGACGTCCCGGACGCCGGCGATGACGCGGTGCCGGACCCCAACCTGCAGCACCTGCTGGCCGGGGCCGCGCTGCCCTCCTACTACCAGCCACCGGCGATGCCGACCCAGCTGGTGGGATGGCGCCGAGCGGCCGCCTGGACGGTCATCGTGATGCTGGTGTCCTCGGCCAGCGCCGGGATCTGCCTGACCTACGGGCCCGAGGAGCTGTGGCGGTTCCTGGGCATCGGCTGACCCGCCGCGACGGTCAGCTGTCGTGGTGCTCGTGCTCGTGCATGGGGTCCTCGGGCAGGGGCTGGACCTTGGGACGCTGACGACGACGGCGGCGTGCCGGTACCAGGTCACGCATGGCGTCCAGCTTGCCGAAGCACAGCAGGCGGTCCTCCGCCTCCATCTCGCGGTTGCCCTTCGGGTTGGGGATGACCTTGCTGCCACGGTTGAGGGTGAGGACCTTGATGTCGCGGTCCTTCAGCCCCTCATCGAGGGTCTGCCCGACCAGGTCGGACCCCTCGCGGATGTGCAGCTCGGAGACGCCGTAGCCGGTCGAGACGGTCAGGCGCTGTCGGATGTCCAGCTCGGGGAAGGCGACCTGGCTGGCGATGTAGTCGATGATCGCACCGGCGATGTCCAGCCCGGTGGCGCCCTCGATGCCCTCGAGGCCAGGTGAGGAGTTCACCTCCATGACCAGCGGACCGGCGTCGGACTCCAGCATGTCGACGCCGGCGACGCGCAGCCCCATGATCTGGGCGGACTGCACCGCGACGCGCTGGTACTCCTCGTCCAGCTCGACCAGCTCGGTCCGACCACCGCGGTGGACGTTGGAGCGGAACTCATCACCCTGCGCGACGCGGCGCATGGCGGCCACGACCCGGTCGCCGACGACGAACGCCCGCACGTCCTTGCCCTTGGACTCGGCGATGAACTGCTGGATCAGGACGTTCTGACGGGTCGACTGCAGGGTCTCGACGACGGCCTCGGCGACCTTGTTGTCGGGGGCCAGGATCACCCCGATGCCCTGGGTCCCCTCCAGCAGCTTGATGACGACGGGCGCGCCGCCCACGCGCTTGATCGCGGCGAGGACGTCCTTGCGGTCCCGCACGAACGTCGTCTTGGGGATGCCGATGTCGTGCCGCGACAGGATCTGGATCGAGCGCAGCTTGTCCCGTGAGTTGGCGATCCCGGCTGCGGTGTTGGGCGTGTAGACGTCCATCTGCTCGAACTGGCGCACGACGGCAAGGCCGAAGAACGTGATCGAGGCGCCGATGCGCGGCAGGACCGCGTCGTAGTCGCTGAGGTGGCGGCCGCGGAACTGCAGGTCGGGCTCGTCGCTGGTCAGGTCGATGCCGAACCGCAGCGTGTTCAGCACCTTCGCCTCGTGCCCACGTTCCAGGGCAGCGACCTTCAGCCGCTGCGTCGAGTAGGCGTTCGGTGAGCGCGACAGGATCCCAAGCTTCATAGGTGCCGCACCTTATCGCGCCCCTCCCGTTGCCGTGACCGACCGTGGGGTCAGGCAGGAACCACATGGTCGGATGTCGAACGACCGCCTGACGGCTGTCATCCGCTGTCACCGCTGCCCCCGGAGATCCTTCATGAAGACCCGCATCGCACTCCTCCTGTCCTGCCTGCTGCTCGCCAGCGTCGGCGCCACAGCCTCAGGCGCCGAACGCGAGCAGACGAGCCAGCGCGTCAACTTCGCCATCGGCTGCGACCAGGGCGACGACGGCACGACCTGCAACACGACCGAGTACTTCCTCAGCAAGGGCAGCGGCGACAACAACGTCGGGTCGACCCTGGGCTTCACCCCGCTGGGCTACGCCTTCTACACCCTGGACGGGTCGTACACGACCAACGCCTTCTCCTCCGACTCCACGCTGAAGGACGAGACCTACGAGCTGATCGGCGGCTCCACGATCACCGGCCAGATCGCGGTGTCCGGCTTCGTCGCCGGCGCCGAGGTCGGCGTCGACTCCGGCGTCTACGTCCAGCTGCGTGCACGCAACCTCGAGACCGGTAAGCCCTTCACCCTCGGCGTGGACGAGATCACCAAGATCGTCTCCACCCCCACCGACACCGTCTACGAGTTCTCCTTCGACGTCGGCGCCGACCTGGATGACGTCGAGATCGGCGGACTGAGCGCCGAGGTGGGCCAGCGGCACATCACCGTGCTGCAGAACGGCTTCATGAACGGCCAGGGCGAGTCCTACTTCGACCTGCCGCACTACGAGCCCGAGACCCCGTAGGCCCACACCGACCCGCGCGACGCCGGCCCCCCTCGGGGCCGGCGTCGTCTTTCGGTCAGGCCATCTGGGCCAGAAGCATGGTGCGCATGCCCTCCGGGATCGCGTCGGGCCGGCGGTCCTCCCCCAGGTGCACCAGGACGTTGCGTGAGGTGCTGACGCACCGGTCGCCGTCGAACACCCCGATCCCGACGGTGAAGGACGAGCGGCCGACGGTCAGCACCGTCGCGCCGATCCGGACCGTCGCCGGGTAGTAAAGGTCACCGCGGAAGTCGATCTCGAGCCGGGCGAAGGTGATCGTGCCCGTCTGGACCCCGCCGCGGCGCGCCAGGTCGAAGGCGTAGGCGATCCGGCCGCACTCGACCAGCGCGACGTGGCTGACGTTGTTGACGTGCCCGACCATGTCGGTGTCGCAGAAGCGGACGTTCTCCTCGTGGAAGAAGGTGAAGGAGTCGGGGCGGGACAGGTCGGGCTCGGTGGCGGCGTCGCTCATGGGCCGATCCTGCACCACCCCGGGTGCGGGGGCCGGGCACACTCGCGGACATGCGCCCACCCCCGATGCAGCTCACCACCACCCAGCGACGCGTCGGAGGGGTGCTGGGTGTCGTCGGCCCCGTCGCCTACGTCGCCACGTGGGCGGTGCTGGGCGCCGCCCGCACCCCCTACGACCCGGTCAGCCAGGCCATCAGCGAGCTGGCCGAGGTCGGCGCCGGCACCCAGCCCGCCATGAGCCTGGCGTTCATGTTCTTCGGCGTCGCCGCCCTGCCGTTCGCCCGGGCGCTGCGCGACGTCCTGCCGGGCGACGCCCGGCCGGCC
>JBFKGB010000053.1:0-12858 GCA_041633535.1 Euzebya sp.
ACGGCACTTCCCCGGCCGGCGAGGCGGCTGACCGGCCAGGCGGCACGACCTCGTCGCGCGCCACTTGTGTGGGGACGGGGGCTGGCGTGCCCTGGGTCGGCGTCGTTGTGCGCCACTTGTGCGGGGACGTGGGGTCCTGGGCGCGGCTCGGCGCCGTTCGGCGCCCGTTGTGCGCCACTTGTGCACGGGCGCGAGGCCGGTCAGACGCGGGCGGTGCCGGCCTCCCACGCGCGGTGCAGCGCGGCGTACAGCCCGTCGGCGGCGACCAGGTCGGCGTGGGGGCCGTCCTCGACCAGCACGCCCTTGTCGAACACC
Source organism: Euzebya sp. (assembly GCA_041633535.1). Classification (GTDB taxonomy): domain Bacteria; phylum Actinomycetota; class Nitriliruptoria; order Euzebyales; family Euzebyaceae; genus Euzebya. The sequence continues at coordinate 316 of JBFKGB010000053.1, forward strand.
AGGACGCGGTCGGCCTGCTCGGCGGTGGACAGACGGTGGGCGATCGTCACGGTCGTCCGCCCCGCCGTCAGCCCGTTCAGCGCCCGCTGCAGCCGGACCTCCGTGGCGGGATCCACCGACGACGTCGCCTCGTCCAGCACCAGCAGGTCGGGGTCGGCCAGGTAGGCACGGGCCAGCGCGACCAGCTGGCGTTCCCCCGCCGACAGCGAGTCGCCACGCTCGCCGACCCGGGTGTCCAGCCCGTCGGCCAGCGACTCCAGCCAGTCCGACAGCGACAGGTCCGCCATCGCCCGGGTGACCGTCTCGCGCGTCGCCCCGGGGGACCCCATCCGGACGTTGTCCAGGATCGTCCCGGTGAACAGCATGCCGTCCTGCGGCACCATCACGACGCGCTGACGCAGGCTGGCGAAGCGCACCGTGGTGAGGGGCACGCCGCTGATGCGGATGTCGCCGGCGGTCGGGTCCATCAGCCGTGTCAGCAGCTTGGCGAAGGTGGTCTTGCCCGACCCCGTCTCGCCGACCACGGCAACGCGGGTCTGTGGCCTGATCTGGACGTCGACGTCGTGCAGCACCTGCTGGCCGACGCCACCACCCTCGGCCGGGTAGGCGAAGTCGACGTGTGAGAACCGGACATCGATCTCGCCCTCGGGCAGGTCGTGGCCGTCCTCTCCCGGGTCGGCGACGTCGGGCTGGACCTCCAGGATCCCGATCACGCGGCGCCAGCCGGCGATGGCGTTCTGCGCCTCGTTGACCGCCTCGCCGAAGGCCTGGACCGGCTCGACGAACAGCTGGGCGAGGAACAGGAACGCCACGACGGTGCCGACGCTGGTCGTGCCGTCGACCGCCAGGACCGCGCCGACGACCAGGACACCGGCGATGACGAAGGAGGACAGCAGCTCACCGGCCGCGCTGAAGCCGGCTGACAGCCACCCGGCCGCCACCGCCGACCCGCGGTGGTCCTCGATGGCGTCCTCCAGGCGGTCGCGGGTCCGGTCCTCGACGCCGTAGGCGCGGATCACCTGGGCGCCGACGACCGTCTCGGCCAGGATGCCGAGCATGCGCCCGACCTTGCGACGCACGACCAGGTAGGCGGCGTCCAGACGGGTCTGGAACAGCCTGATGACCAGCACGATGACGGGGACCAGCGCGACCACGACGAGCGCGAGCTGCCAGGACAGCACCAGCATGACGACCAGCGCCAGCGTGGCCTGGCCGGCGTTGACGATCAGCTGCAGGCCCGCCCACTGCATGAAGCGGCTGATCTGGTCGATGTCGGTGGTGACCCGCGCGACCAGGACGCCGCGCTGCTCGGTCGCCTGGTGCAGCATCGACAGGTCGTGGATGTGGGCGAAGGTCCGCCGTCGCAGGTTGGACAGCGCGGTCTCGGCCACGGTGGCCAGCCGCAGGTTCATCATGCCGGTGGCCAGCGCCGTGACCAGCACGGCCACGCCGCCCAGCAGCACCAGCTGTCCGACGACCGCCAGGTCGACGGTGCGGTCCTGCACGGAGAACCCCCGGTCCAGGATCTGCTGCACCAGGACGGGCACGATGACCCGGCCCGCGGTGGCCACCACGGCGAGGAGTCCGGTGACTCCCAGGCCCACGCGCAGCTCGGGGGACAGCCGCAGGCCGCGACGGATCGTCTCGGTGGCGGTCGCCTGCTCCTCGGCAGTGGTGCCGGGCAGGTCGCCGGCGTCGGTGATGAGCGCCTGTCCGGGCATCAGGCGACCCCCTGCGCGGCGGTGGTGTCGGCGGCGGCGCCCGTGGGGTCGTAGGCGTCGATCAGTGCGCGGTAGCCGGCGTGCTGCTGGTACAGCTGGGCGTTGGTGCCCCGCCCGGCCACGCGGCCGCCCTCGATGAAGACGACCTCGTCGGCCAGGGCGATGGAGGAGCGCCGGTAGGCAACCATCACCACGGTCGTGTCCAGCTGTCCCAGCCCGGCGAGGATCTCGGACTCGACCGCCGGGTCGACCGCGGAGGTCGCGTCGTCCAGCACCAGCAGGCGGGGCCGGCGCAGGATCGCGCGGGCCAGCGCGATGCGCTGTCGCTGCCCGCCTGACAGGCTCGCGCCACGCTCGCCCAGGGGGGTGTCGTAGCCCTGGGGGAGCTCCCGGATGAAGCCGTCGGCACGCGCCATCGTGGCCGCCCCGACGACGTCGTCCTCGGAGACGTCGGCCCCGAGGGTCAGGTTCCCGCGCACGGTGTCGTCGAACAGGAACGCCTCCTGGAACACCAGGGCGACGTTGTCGGACAGCGCACCACGGTCGAGGTCGCGCAGGGCCGTGTTGTCCAGGTCCAGCGCGCCGTCGTCGGGGTCGAACAGGCGTGCCAGCAGGTGGGCGATGGTGGTCTTGCCGGACCCGGTCGCTCCGACCACGGCGATCGTGCGTCCCGCGGGCACGTCGAGGTCGACACCGCTGAGGCCCCGCGCCCCCTCGCCGTTCGGCGTGACGGCCACCGGGCGGGCCGCGCCCAGGTCGTCGCTGGTCACCGCGGGATGGTAGTAGGACACCTCGCGGGCGCGGACGGTGGCGCCGCCGTCGGCGTGGGTGCGGCCGGTGCCGTAGCTGACGTGGTCACCTTCGTCCAGCACCGAGTCGATGCGCTCCATGCCGACCACGGCACGGGGCAGCTCGCCGAGCAGCCAACCGAAGACGCGCATGGGCAGGGCCACCAGGCGGAACAGGTAGGCGAACGTAACCAGGTCGCCCGGGGTGATGGCGCCGGCGGCGGCCCGGCGGGCGCCGACGAACAGCACCAGCAGGATGCCGACGTTGGGCAGCGCCTCCATGACCGGGTCGAACACGGCGCGCAGCCGACCGATCTGGATCATCCGGTCACGCAGGGCGTCCGAGCGGTCGGCGAACCGGTCGACCTCGGCGGCCTCGCGCCCCATGGTCTTGACGACGAGGGCGGCGTCGAAGGACTCGTGCGCGGTCTCCGACACCTCGGCCCGCAGGCGCTGGGCCTCGGCGGCCACGACCCGCATCCGCCGTTGGTAGACGTAGTTCGACGCGCCGAGCATCGGCCCGACCAGGAAGCCGATCAGCGCCAGGAAGGGGTCGGTCGACACCAGCAGCACGGCGGTGACGACCAGCATGACGATGACACCGACGGCCATCGGCAGCGGAGCGGCGATGAAGGACGCCGCCTCGACGTCGTCGTTGACGTTGGCGAGGAGCTGCCCTGTGGGGTGGCGACGGTGCCACTCGATCGGCAGGCGCAGGTAGCGGTCGGTGACCTCCTCGCGGTCACGCTGCTGCAGGCGGTACTGGGCGCTGTAGGCACCCCCGCGACGCAGCCCGATCCCGACCGCCCGCACCATCGACACGCCGATGACGGCGATCGCGGCGAGGGCCAGCGCGGCCGTGGTCACGTCGCCGTCGGCGACCGCGGGGAACAGGAGGGTGTCGGTGACCCAGCCGATGACGAGGGACGACACGACCGTGGCGCCCGCGTACAGGGTGGTGCCGAACATGCCCCAGGCGAACTGCTTGGGTGCACGGCGGAGCTGCCGTCCGATCAGGCGCATGCCCGAGTGGAGCATGCCGTCCCCCTCGGCGCGGGCGACGACTGCAGCCTGGCTGTCGCTCATCTGCGACCCCGTTGATGGCTCATGGCCACAGGGTGCACGGCCCGCCCCGATCCGACACATGCCGATGTGACCGGGGTCAGTCCGTGGGCCGGCCGGGTCAGCCGTCCCGTCGCAGCCAGACCACGCCCAGCGGGGGACAGGTGACCTGGGCGCTGGCGGGCTGCCCGTGCCATGGGTGGTCCACCGCCGTGACGCCCCCGAGGTTGCCGATGTTGGCGCCGCCGTACATCTCGGCGTCGGAGTTGAAGATCTCGGTCCACTGCCCGGGCCCGGACAGGCCGAAGCGCACGTCGTGGCGGGGGGAGGGGGAGAGGTTCGCGATGACCGCGACGTCGGGGTCGCCGTCCTGACCGCGCCGGATGAACGACAGCAGGTTGTCGTCGGCGTTGTTGGCGTCGATCCAGCTGAAGCCCTCGGGGTCGCTGTCACGCCGCCACAGCGCGGGGGTCGCCCGGTAGACACGGTTCAGGTCGCCGACCATGCGGTGCAGACCGGCGTGGTCGGGGTCCTCGAGCAGGTGCCAGTCCAGCGACCGCTCCTCGGACCACTCCCGCTCCTGGCCGAACTCCTGACCCATGAACAGCAGCTTCTTGCCGGGGTGGCCCCACATCCAGCCGTAGAGGGCCCGGAGGTTGGCGAAGGACTGCCAGCGGTCACCGGGCATCTTGCCCAGCAGGCTGCCCTTGCCGTGGACGACCTCGTCGTGGGACAGGGGCAGCACGAAGTTCTCGCTGAAGGCGTACATCAGCCCGAAGGTCAGCTGGTCGTGGTGCCAGCGGCGGTGGATCGGGTCGCGGGCGAAGTAGGCCAGCGTGTCGTGCATCCAGCCCATGTTCCACTTGAAGCCGAAGCCCAGCCCGCCCAGGTGCACGGGACGTGACACACCGGGCCAGGCGGTGGACTCCTCGGCGACGGTGAAGGCGTCGGGGGTGCGCTTGTAGACGGTCGCGTTGACCTCCTTCAGCAGCTCGACGGCCCGCAGGTTCTCGCGCCCACCGTGCTCGTTGGGGATCCACTCACCGTCCTTGCGGCTGTAGTCCAGGTACAGCATCGACGCGACGGCGTCGACCCGGAGGGCGTCCACGCCCATCGACTCGATCCAGAACAGGGCGGAGGCGACGATGAAGTTGCGGACCTCGCGGCGTCCGTAGTTGAACACCAGCGTCCCCCAGTCGGGGTGCTCGCCCAGACGCGGGTCCTCGTGCTCGTACAGCGCGGTGCCGTCGAAGCGGGCCAGCGCCCACTCGTCCTTGGGGAAGTGGGCCGGAACCCAGTCCACGATGACACCGATCCCCAGCCCGTGGAGGTGGTCCACCAGGTAGCGGAAGTCGTCGGGCGAGCCGAAGCGTGAGGTGGGCGCGAACTGCCCGGTGACCTGGTAGCCCCAGGAGCCACCGAAGGGGTGCTCGGCGGGCGGCAGCAGCTCGACGTGGGTGAAGCCGGTCTGCGCCAGGTAGTCACCCAGCTGGTGTGCCAGATCGCGGTAGCCCAGCGAGTGGCCGTCGTGGTGGCGCCACGAGGCCATGTGCAGCTCGTAGATCGACACCGGACCCGAGTGCGGGTCCCGCCGGGCGGCACCGCTGTGGGCGGGCTGGAAGGCCGACGTGAACACGCGGCTGGCCGTCCCGGGCGGGACGTCGGTCCACTTCGCCCACGGGTCCGCTCGGGTGACGGTGTCACCGGCCGACGTCACCAGCTCGTACTTGTAGTACGCGCCCTCGGGGACGTCGGGGACGAAGACCTCCCAGATCCCGCTGGCACCCAGCGTCCGCATCGGGTGCAGCCGGCCGTCCCAGCTGTTGAAGTCCCCGACGACACGGACCGCCCGGGCGTTGGGCGCCCAGACGGCGAAGCCGACGCCGTCGATGCCCGACATCGTCCGCCGGTTGGCGCCCATGACGGTCCAGGCCTGCTCGTGACGTCCCTCGGCCAGCAGGTGCTGATCGACGTCGCCCAGCATGGGCGGGAAGGAGTACGGGTCGACAAGGTCGTAGCTGCCGCCCTCGTCGTAGGTGACCCGCAGCCGGTAGCGACCCACGGCCGGCTCCTCGGCGACGCGCACCTGGAACAGGCCGGGATGCACCTCCTCGGCCGCCAGCGGGTCGGCGTCGGGGGTGGCCAGGTAGGCCACGGACTCAGCCCCAGGACGCCACGCGCGCACGACCCAGCCGTCGCCGTCGACGTGGAACCCCAGGACCCCGTGGGGTTCGTGCAGGCGCCCCTCGGCCAGCGCACGGGCGGCCTCGTCGAGGGGGTCGGGTGTGGTGTCGGGTGTGGAGGCCGTGGCGGCCACCGTCCTCTCGTCCTCGGGGGCGGCCGGGACCGGCTCGCCCGGGGTGGGTGCTGTCGTGCCGGGCTGGTCGGCCAGCAGGGCGGACAGGGGGATCTGCAGCCAGTCCGGTCGGTTGGCGGCCTCGTAGCGGACCTCGTACAGCAGCTTCTCGATCTCGAAGGCGGGCAGCCAGGGCTCCACGCCGGTGCCGTAGCCGTCCAGGAAGGCCTCGCGGGCCCGTTCGGCCCATGCGGCGGCCCGGTCGGGGTCCCCGCCCTCGCGGACGGCCTGCGCCCGGGCGTAGTCGAAGGACCGCAGCATGCCGGCGACGTCCTTGGCGGCGTTCGCGGGCCGGCGGCGTTCGGGCACCGGGCGTCCGGGTTCGCCCTCGAAGTCGATGATCCACCAGCGGCCCTCGGGATCCCGCAGGACCTGCCCCAGGTGGTAGTCACCGTGGATCCGCTGCAGCACGCCCAGGCCCAGCGGTGCCTCGGCCAGCGCGGTGGTGACGATCGCCGGCAGCTGCCGGGCCAGGTCGGGCGCGGACGACGCGAGCACCTGCCTGGTGCGGTCCGCGTCGCGCCGCATCGAGGCCCGCCACCGGTCCCCGTCGGCGGGGTCGGCCTCGACGGTGGGCAGCACCTGTCGCAGCTTGGCGTGCATGGCCGCGGTCAGCGCACCGAGCGCACGCATGTCCTCGGCGACGGTCTGCGAGCCGGTCCGACCTGCGGCCTCGGCCACCGCCGCCGACCAGCCGTCCTGCGCGTCGGGGACGAAGGTGGACGCGACGACCATGGCCTCCTCGTGGGGTCCCACCAGGGCGCCGACGAGGGAGGGGACACCGTCGAACCCGATGCGGGTCAGCGCGGCGGGCACCTCGACGTCGGGGTTCGGCCCGGGCTCCAGACGGCGGACGACCTTCACGACCACCCGGTCGTCGACGACCACCGAGGTGTTGGACTGCTCGGCGCCCATCAGGCGGGCCTGCGTGCCCACCTTCACGCCGACACCGGTGGTCCGGGCCGAGACGGCACCGCCGAGCTCGGTGGTGAACGACTCGTTGCTGCCGATGGCCCGCAGCAGGCCCACGGCCAGGGACGGCATGTCGGCCAGCTCGACGACCGGCGAGCCGTCGACCGTCCCGACGACGGCGGCGTCCGGCGTCCGCACCGACGTCAGCACCAGCAGCCAGCGGGTGGCGTCCCCACCGTCACCGTGGTCGACCTGGACGGTGACCAGCCACTCCCGTCGGGACGTCGACAGCGTCAGCACGTCGACGACGGCGGCCCGTTCCAGCGGGCGGTCCTTGGCGCTGAACCACCGCTGCGCAGGCAGCCAGGTCGTCAGGTCGGGCAGGTCGACGTCGGGCATGGGGGTCCTCCTGCGGTCAGCGGGGGTCGGCAGGACGGGCGGTCCCGCCGGGGGGTGGCTTCAGGTCGAAGTAGTAGAAGCCCCGTTCGGCGAGGGTCAGCAGGTAGGGCAGGTCACCGATGCGGGGGAAGGGCGTCTGGCCCTGCATCTCGACGGGGTGCCAGCCGCTGAAGCGGCTGAGGTCCAGCTCGACGAACTGCGCCGTGGCGCCCAGGTTGGCCACGATCAGGACGTGGGCGTCGAGGTCCTCGCGCAGGAAGGCGAGCACCTTTGGGTTCGTGGCGTCCAGGGCCTCGAAGGTCCCGGTCCCGAACACGGGGTGGCGCTTGCGGATGTCGATGAAGTCCCGGACCCAGTGCAGCAGCGAGGTGGGCTGGCGCATCTGCTGCTCGACGTTGGTGACCTGGTAGCCGTAGACGGGGTCGACGATGGGCGGCAGGTACAGCGCGGCGAAGTCGGCACGCGAGAACCCGCCGTTGCGGTCGGGAGTCCACTGCATGGGGGTCCGCACACCGTCCCGGTCGCCCAGGTAGATGTTGTCGCCCATGCCGATCTCGTCGCCGTAGTACATGACCGGGCTGCCCGGCAGGGCGAACAGCAGCGCGTGGAACAGCTCGATCAGCTTGCGGTCGTTGTCCAGCAGCGGGGCCAGGCGGCGACGGATGCCGACGTTCATCCGCATGCGGGGGTCCGCGGCGTAGGCGTTGTACATGTAGTCCCGCTCCTCGTCGCTGACCATCTCGAGGGTCAGCTCGTCGTGGTTGCGCAGGAACACCCCCCACTGGGCGGTGGCGGGGATGTCAGGCGTCGAGCGCATGATCTCCACGATCGGCTTGGCCTCCTCGCGCCGGGCGGCCATGAACATCCGCGGCATCACGGGGAAGTGGAAGGCCATGTGGCACTCGTCGCCGTCTCCCTGACCGAAGTACTCCACGACGTCCTGCGGCCACTGGTTGGCCTCGGCCAGCAGGATCCTGCCCTCGTACTCGGTGTCCACGACCCGTCGGACCCGCTTCAGGAACTCGTGGGTCTCGGGGAGGTTCTCGCAGTTGGTGCCCTCACGCTCGTACAGGTAGGGCACGGCATCCAGGCGCACGCCGTCCAGGCCGATGTTCAACCAGAAGCGCAGGACGTCCAGCATCGCCTCCCCGACCTCGGGGTTGTCGTAGTTGAGGTCCGGCTGGTGGCTGAAGAAGCGGTGCCAGTAGTACCGGCCGGCCTTGGCGTCCCAGGTCCAGTTGGAGGACTCGGTGTCGACGAAGATGATCCGAGCCTCCTCGTACAGGCTCGGGTCGTCGGACCAGACGTACCAGTCGTGCTTGTCGCTGGCGGGGTCCCGCGCCTCCTGGAACCACGGGTGGGCGTCGGAGGTGTGGTTCATCACCATGTCGGCGATGATCCGGATGCCGCGGGCGTGTGCCGCCTCGATCAGGTCGGCGACGTCGTTGGTGTCCCCGAACTCGGGCAGGACCTTGTAGTAGTCGGCGATGTCGTAGCCGCCGTCGCGCAGCGGGGAGTCGTAGAACGGCAGCAGCCACAGGCAGTCCACACCCAGCCACTCCAGGTAGTCCAGCTTCTCGATGAGGCCACGGATGTCCCCGGTCCCGTCCCCGTCGGCGTCGTTGAAGCCCCGGATCACGACCTCGTAGAAGATCGCGTGCTTGTACCAGTCGGGGTCGTTGGACAGCATGTGTTCAGATCACTCCGGAGTCTGCTCGGGGACGGACGTGCAGGATGTGGAGGGGCTCGCCGTGGTGGGGGTCAAGGCGCACCCAGTTCGCCGCGCCGTGCCAGGTCCAGGTCTGGCCGGTCAGCAGGTCGTGGACCTCGTAGTCCTGCCCCGGCGGGTGCAGCCCCAGCTGGCGCTCGTCCAGCCACGTCCACCCCTCCTGCGGGTTGTGGGGGTCCAGGTTGACGACCACCAGCAGGGCGTCGGTCGGCGCCGGCCCGTCGGCACCGCCGACGGACCCACCCCCGGCGGCCCCACCCCCGACTGCTTTCGAGAAGGCCAGCAGGTTGTCGTTGTCGACGTGGTGGAAGGCGATGTTGGTGAGGGTCCCGAGCTGCGCGCGGAAGGTGTTGCGCAGCTCGTTGATGCGCGTGATGAACGGTGCGATGGAGTGCGGCTGGTCGAAGTCACGCGGCCGGTAGGCGTACTTCTCGCTGTCCAGGTACTCCTCGCTGCCCGGACGGACGGGGACGTGCTCCAGCAGCTCGAAGCCCGAGTAGATGCCGTAGTTGGGGCTCATCAGCGCCGCCAGCGCCAGGCGGACCTTGAAGGCCGCCGAGGCGCCCGACTGCAGGTACTCGTGCAGGATGTCGGGTGTGTTGGGCCAGAAGTTGGGGCGGAAGTAGTCGGCCTGGTCGGTGTGGGCCAGCTCGGTCAGGTACTCGGTCAGCTCGTGCTTGGTCGTGCGCCAGGTGAAGTAGGTGTAGGAGTGCGTGAACCCGACCTTGGCCAGCTGCTGCATCATCTGCGGGCGGGTGAACGCCTCGGCCAGGAACAGCACGTCGGGGTGGTCGGCGTGGATCTCGGCGATGACCCACTCCCAGAAGGGGACGGCCTTGGTGTGGGGGTTGTCGACGCGGAAGATGCGGATGCCCCGGTCGATCCAGAACCGCAGGACCGCCTGCAGCTCGGCGGTCAGCCCCTCGATGTCGGGGGTGTCGAAGTCGATGGGGTAGATGTCCTGGTACTTCTTGGGTGGGTTCTCCGCGTAGGCGATCGAGCCGTCGGCGCGGTGCCGGAACCACTCGGGGTGCTCGGTCACCCACGGGTGGTCGGGTGAGCACTGGATGGCGTAGTCCAGGGCGACCTCCAGCCCCGCGGACGCGGCGGCGGCCACGAAGTCGTCGAAGTCCTCCAGCGTGCCCAGGTCGGGGTGCACGTCGGTGTGGCCACCCTCGGCCGAACCGATCGCCCACGGCACGCCGGGGTCGTCGGGCCCTGCGACCAGGGTGTTGTTGGGCCCCTTGCGGTGGCTGCGGCCGATGGGGTGGATCGGTGGCAGGTAGACCACGTCGAAGCCCATGGCGGCGATGTCGGGCAGGCGCGTCGCCGCGGTCGCGAACGTCCCGCTGGTGCGACCGTCGCTTCCCACGGACCGCGGGAAGAACTCGTACCAGGCGCTGAAGCCGGCGCGCTCACGGTCGATCCACAGCGGGTAGGTGGGGGAGGCGGTCGTGTCCCGGCGGTCGGGGTGGGCGCGGACGGCGGCCAGCAGCTCGGGGGTCCGGGCGGCGTCCACCCGCAGGTGGCTCGGGATGTTGTCGGACCGCAGGATCGTGGCGGTGTCGGCCAGGACCGGCGGCACGGGCGCGGGGACGCCCCCCGGCGCGATGTGGGCCTCCAGCAGGCGTGCACCCTCCTCGAACTCCAGCGACAGGTCCGCCACCCCCGCCTGGTGCTTCTTGACGAGCCCGTCCAGCCAGGAGGCGTAGTGGTCGGTCCAGCCGATCACCTCGAAGCGGTGGTCACCCACCTCCTGCAGGGTCAGCGAGGCCGTGAACCGGTCGCCGGGCGACCTGGTCATCGGCACCTCGTCGAACTGCCCCGCGTCGATGTGGCGGACGCGGACGGCGGCGGCGACCAGGTCGTGGCCCTCCCGGAAGATCAGGGCGGACACGACGACCGGCTGGCCGACGGTGCCCTTGGCGGCGTGGCGTCCGGCGTCCACGACGGGGCGGACCTGGGTGATCTGGATGCGGTTCCTCACACAGACGGTTCTAGAGCATCCGGGAGCTCGGCAAACAGGATCGTCGGAACCGACCGGCCGGTCGGGCGTTCCCGTGGTCACCACGCGTGTGTATCCTCCGCGCATCCGATGACAGCGTTTGCATCGAAGAGGATCGCCCCCATGGTCAAGGCCGTACGCACGTTCCGAGTCCGCCCCTCGCTGCCCGAGGGGCTGCTGCCGCTCGCCGAGCTGGCGGGCAACTTCCGCTGGGCCTGGGACCCTGCCACCCGTGAGGTGCTGGAGTGGGCCGACAAGGCGCTGTACGAGGAGGTCGGCGGCAACCCGACCGCGTTGCTGGGACGGCTGTCGCGTGACCGGATGCAGGAGCTGCTGGCCGACAAGGCCTTCATGGGGCAGCTCGCCGAGGTCCACGCGGACCTGACCAGGTACCTGACCGCCCCGCGCTGGGCCCAGGCGCAGGACCCGCCCTCCCCGGCGGTCGCCTACTTCTCCGCCGAGTTCGGGATCACCGAGGTGATGCAGGTGTACTCCGGTGGGCTGGGGGTCCTCGCGGGTGACCACCTGAAGGCCGCCAGCGACCTGGGGCTGCCCCTCGTCGGCATCGGGCTGCTGTACCGCCACGGCTACTTCCGCCAGCTGCTCGACGCCGACGGCTGGCAGCGTGAGCAGTACCCCGACCTGAACCCCTACGGCCTGCCCCTCACCCGGCTGGAGGAGGGGGGCGAGCGCGTCCTGGTCGAGGTGGACCTGGCGGGCCGCACCGTCGCCGCCCAGATCTTCAAGGCCGATGTCGGTCGTGTCCCGCTGCTGCTGCTGGACACCGACATCAGCGTCAACCACCCCGACGACCGCGGCGTGACCGACCGGCTGTACGGCGGCGACGCCGAGCACCGTCTGCGCCAGGAGATCGTCCTGGGCATCGGCGGCGTGCGGGCGCTGGACGCCGCCCGACGGGTCGGCGCGGTGCAGGTCGACCCCGTCATGTTCCACGCCAACGAGGGCCATGCCGGCTTCCTGCAGTTCGAGCGGATCCTGCGGCTGGTGCGCGACGGTCTGGACTTCGACCAGGCCATCGAGACCGCCCGGGCCTCGGTGCTGTTCACCACCCACACGCCCGTGCCTGCGGGTATCGACCGCTTCGACCGCGGGCTGATCGAGCGGTACTTCGCGGCGTACGCCCAACAGGTCGGCGTGTCGCTGGAGCGTGTCCTGCAGCTGGGCCGCGAGCCGGGCGACCCCGAGGGCCGCGTCTACAACATGGCGGTCATGGGGCTGCGGCTGTCGGCCGGTGCCAACGGCGTGTCACGTCTGCACGGTGGCGTGTCGCGCGAGATGTTCGCCGACCTGTGGCCCGGGGTCGAGCCCGCCGAGGTCCCCATCACCTCGGTCACCAACGGCGTCCACGCCTCGACCTGGATCGGTCCGGAGATGCGCGCGGTCTACGACCGGGTGCTGCCGCCGGACTGGTCGCACAACCCCGATGCCTGGAGCCTCGCCTCCAACATCACCGACGACCAGATCTGGCGGGCCAGGGGCCGTGCGCGTGAGCGCCTGGTCCACACGGTCCGGGGCTGGGCCCGTGACCAGGCGGTCCGCCGCGGCGAGGC
>JBFKGB010000054.1:0-12758 GCA_041633535.1 Euzebya sp.
GACGGCATCGACGACGTCGGCGGCGGCATGGTCGATCGCACCCATCTGCAGGGCCGTCTCGAGCCCCTCGGCGTCGATGTCGTGCCCGATCACCTCGGCCACCTGCGGCAGCGCGCGCAGCGCCATGCCCAGGGAGGCCCCGATCAGGCCCGTGCCCAGGATGGCGACCCGCAGGGCCGCGGGCCCGTCCTGCACCGTGCTCATCGTGTGGCCCCCCGCGTCGGGGTCACCGCTCCCCGCCGTCGTCGGAGCCGTCGTCGGCACGCGGCTGGTCCGGCGTGCTGTCAAGCCCCACCGCGGCGTACAGCTCGCGGATCTCCTTGCCGTTCAGCGGACGGACCTTCGACGGCTTGATGTCGCCCAGGTGGATCGGGCCGACGCGGGTGCGCACCAGCGCCTCCAGCTGCAGCCCGACCGCGTCGATCATCCGCCGCACCTCGCGCTTGCGGCCCTCGGTCATGACGACCTCGATCAGCGACCGGGTCTGGTCGGCGACCTTCACCTTGGCCGACGCCGCCTTCGCCAGACCGTCGTCCAGCATGACGCCGTCGGTCAGCTGACGGATCGCCTTCTTCGACACGGGACCGAGCACCTGGATCATGTAGGTCTTGCGGACCTCGAAGCTGGGATGGGCCACCCGGTGGGCCAGCTCGCCGTCGTTGGTCAGCAGCAGCAGGCCGGAGGTGTCCTGGTCCAGACGCCCGATCGGGAACACCCGGGGCGTGGGTGGGACAAGGTCCAGCACCGTGGGCCGCCCCTCGGGGTCGTTGGCCGTCGTCACGCAGCCCAGCGGCTTGTTGAGCAGCAGGTAGACCAGGTCGGTGTTGGTGTGGATCCGCTCGCCGTCCAGGGCGATGGTGTCCACCATGGGGTCGGCCTTGTCGCCGAGGGTCGCCACCTTGCCGTTGACGCTGACACGTCCCTGGGCGATCAGGTCCTCAGCGGTCCGCCGACTGCCGTGCCCTGCATGGGCCAGCACCTTCTGGAGTCGTTCACGAGCCATCGTCGTCATCACCGTTCTCGGTCGCGCCGTCGTCGGCGACGGGATCGTCCGCGTCGTCCTCGGCGTAGGGGTCATCCAGCAGCGCCGCGAGGCGCTCGCCGGGCTTGGGGGTGGGCTTGGACAGCGCGTCGTCGATCCGGGCGTCGGCCTCGGTGTCGCCGCGCAGCATGTCCATCTCCTTGCGGGCCGCCTTGTAGCCGCCGGGGGCGGGCTCGGGGGGTGGCGGCCCCTGGGGGCTCAGGTCGGGCAGGGCCGGAAGCTGCGAGAGGTCGTCCAGGCCCAGCTTCTCCATGAAGGCGCTGGTGGTGCCGTACAGCAGCGGCTGTCCGGGGGTGTCGGCCCGACCGACCTCCTCGACCAGCCCGCGCCCCAGCAGGTTGCGGACGCCGGCGTCGGCGTCGACCCCACGGATCTCGCTGATGGCGTTGCGGGTCACCGGCTGCTTGTAGGCGATGATGGCCAGCGTCTCCAGGGCCGCCTGGGTCAGCCGTCCCGAGCGACCGTGCAGCACGAACCGCTCGACGTACTCCGCGGCACCCGGGTCGGTGTACATGCGCCACCCACCGGCGGCGCGCCGCAGCACGAAGCCGCGCCCCTGCTCGACGTACTCGGCGGCGAGCGTCAGCAGCGCGTCCTCGACCTCGTCGGTGGCGACCTCCAGCACCTGGGCCAGGGTGTCGACCTGCACAGGCTCCTCGACGACCAGCAGGATCGCCTCGAGGGCCTTGCGCAGCTCGGGCTCCAGCCGCAGCTCCTGCATGCCTGACATGTGCTCGACCGGCGGGATGTCGTCGCCGGTCGTCTGCTGGTCGCTCATGGCTGGTCGGTCCCCAGCACGGCGTCGAGCTCGGCATCGATCTCGGCGTCCAGCTCGGCATCGATCGCGGCGTCGAGCTCGGCGTCGCCCTCGGCGTCCTCCACCTGGCCCTCGTAGGCGTCGAGGTCGAAGGCACCGACCCGCAGCTCGTTGGCCTCGGGCGTCCAGGTGACGGTGAGGGAGCCGAAGTTGCCGGCCTGGTCCAGGTCGACGTGGTCCAGCTTGTACAGCTCGAGGCAGGCCAGGAAGTGCACCACCACCTCGGCGACGTGCCGGCACCCGGCCGTCAGCTCGTCGAAGGTCAGCGGCGCGTCAGAGCGGGAGAGCTCGTCGAGGATCATGCCGGCCGCCTCGCGCACGGTCATGCGGACCGGCTGGATGTGCGACAGGTCGATCGAGTCGGTCGGGGTGTCGGCGAACACGCGCGCGGCCAGCAGCGCGAAGGCCTCGGGGGTGATGCCCAGGGACGCCTCGGGCCGCAGCTTCGCGAACTGCGGCTCCATGGCGACCTCGCGCGGCACGTAGCCGTCATGGGCCTCCAGACGGTCCCGCAGGTGGCCTGCGGCCTCGCGGAACGTCCGGTAGTCCAGCAGCCGGGCGTACAGCAGGTCGCGGGCCTCGAGCGCCAGCTCGTCCAGCTCGGGATCGTCATCGCTGGGCAGCAGGCGGGCGGCCTTCAGCTCCACGAGCGTTGCCGCGACCACCAGGAACTCCGTGGTGACCTCGAGGTCGAGGATGTCCAGGCTGCCGATCACCGCGAGGTAGTCGTCGGTGATCTCGGCGATGGAGACGTCGTAGATGTCGACCTTGCGCCGCGCGATCAGGTGCAGCAGAAGATCGAAGGGGCCCTCGAAGGCCGAGACGGAGACGTGGTAGGTGGCCGGCATGACGTCGGTCGGAGTCTACCGGCGCGTCCCCGGCCCACCGGGCAGCGGACCCGGCGGATCGGCCGTGCACCGCCGTGGCGGGGTCGGCTCAGACGACCTCGAGGACGGTCGGCGCCGCGGCCCCCTCCTCGCCGATCTCCACCACGCCGCCCAGCTGGTCGACGACGAACTCGGCATCCACGGCGGTCCGGGCGTGGATGCGGGCCAGTGGCTGCCCTGTCTCGACACGGTCGCCCTCCTGCACGAGTAGGTCGATGCCGACGGCAGGGTCCACGCTGTCGGCGGAGTGGGTCCGGCCTGCACCCAGCAGCATCGACAGCAGCCCCACCCGGCGCGCGGGCAGACGCGAGACGACCCCCGCCCGGGCGGCAGTGGCGTCCAGGACGACCGGCGCGCTGGGCAGCACCTCACGCGGGGCGTCACACACCCGGGGGTCCCCACCCTGGGCGGTGACCATGGCCCGCAGGGTCTCCAGGGCCGTACCGTCCAGCCACAGCCGCTGCAGCCGCTCGCGGGCCGCCTGCTCGGGCTGGCCTGTGGCCTCGGCCAGCGCCAGCGTCGCCAGGGTCAGGCAGACGTCGGCGAAGCGGCCGGACGGCGGCTGCTGCAGGGCCTCCACGACCTCGGCGACCTCCAGGCCGTTGCCGATGCCGCCACCCAGCGGTGTGTTCATGTCCGAGACGATGGCGCGGGTCCGCCGGCCGGCGTCGGTGCCGATCTGCACGCACAGCTGCGCAAGCTCATGGGCCTCGGCGACCGTGCCCATGAAGGCGCCGTCCCCCGCCTTGACGTCCAGCACGATCGTGTCGGCGCCGCTGGCCAGCTTCTTGGACATCACCGAGGAGGCGATGAGCGCCATCGAGGGGACCGTGCCGGTCACGTCCCGCAGGGCGTACAGCGCCTTGTCAGCCGGGACGATGTCGGCGGTCTGCGCGGCCACGACACAGCCGACCTCCTCCGCGATCCGCAGGATCCGGTCCTGGGGCAGGCCGACGGTGAACCCGGGGATGGCCTCGAGCTTGTCCAGGGTGCCGCCCGTGTGACCCAGCCCCCTGCCCGACAGCTTCACGACCTGCACCCCCGCCGCGGCCAGCAGCGGCGCCACGACCAGGGTCGTGCCGTCACCCACGCCGCCGGTGGAGTGCTTGTCCACGGTCGGACCGCGCAGACCCGACAGGTCCAGCGTGTCGCCGGACTCCAGCAGCACGGTGGTCAGCGACAGGGCCTCGGCCCGGGTGAACCCCTTCAGCAGGCCGGCCATCAGCAGGGCGGCCATCTGCCCCTCCTGCACGCCGGCGCGCAGGTCCGCGACAGGGTCGACGTAGCCCATGATGAAGCGGCGGTACTCCGACAGGGTCAGCTCACCCCCGTCCCGCTTGCGCTCGATCAGCTCGACGGGGTTGAACGCGTGGTGGTCGGCGGTGCTCACCGGGTGTCCTCCTGGGTGGTCTGGTGTGGCGGGGCAGCCTGTGCCGCGGCCTGGGCGTCGGCCATCGAGGCACGGGGGTGTGCCTGCTCGAAGACCGCTCGCAGCCGCGCCTGGCTCGTGTGGGTGTAGACCTGCGTGGTGTTGACGCTGGAGTGTCCCAGCAGCTCCTGGACGACACGGATGTCAGCACCCCCCTCCACCAGGTGGGTGGCGAAGGAGTGTCGCAGGGTGTGGGGGCTGACGGTGTCACCCAGCCCCGCACGGTCGGCGTGCCGCTTGACGATCTTCCAGCCGCCCTGGCGGCTGAGCCGTCCGCCCCGCGTGTTGCAGAACAGCATCGGGCCGACGGGCCTGAACGCCTGACGTCCCTCCTCGACCCACCGGCGCACCGCCTGCACCGCCATCCGGCCGATCGGCACGACCCGGGTGCGCGACCCCTTGCCGGTGCAGCGGACCGTCATGTCCACCAGGTCCACGTCGTCGACGTCCAGCTGGATCAGCTCGGTGATGCGCAGCCCCGCGGAGTACAGCAGCTCGAGCATCGCCAGGTCGCGGATCTGGCCCGGCTCGTCCCCCTCCGCCTGCGTCAGGAGGCTGCCGACCTGCGCCTGTGACAGCGTGTCCGGCAGCTTCCGACCCGGGCGAGGCGACGTCAGCTCACCAGAGGTGTCGGCGGTCATGATCCCGTCGCGCACGAGGTGCCGGTGCAGCCCGCGGACGGCGACCATGGTCCGCGCGATCGAGGACTTGGCGTACGGCGTCCCGCGCGAGGTCCGCTGCGACCGCAGCCAGGTGCCGAAGCCGGCGACCTGGTCGGGGCGTGCGTCCGCCGGGGACCCGATGCCCTCGACCTCCAGGTAGGTGCCGTACAGGCCCAGGTCCCGTCGGTAGGCCGACAGGCTGTGGTCGGACAGACCCTTCTCGACGGCGAGGTAGTCCAGGTAGGCCGCGGCGTGGGGGGGAAGTGCCACCGGGTCTCAGCGGCAGGGGGTCGGGTACGGCACGACCGTCAGTCTAGCGCCGTCGATTGACATAACTCAGCCTGTCGGGGCGTCCGGCAGGACGGGCCCACGGCGGCGTCGGTCGGCCACGGCCAGCAGCCCGATGACGGTCTTGGAGTCCACGATCGACCCGCGGTGGACCATCTCGACGGCCTCGTCGAAGGGGATGCGCAGCACCTCCATGTCGGCCTCCTCGTGCTGCAGCACGAAGCCGTCGGGCATGGGGGCCGGGTGCAGTCCCGTGGCAAGGAAGACCGTCGTGGTCTCGGTGGTCCACCCGGCGGAGTTGGTGTAGGTCACCAGCTCGTCCATGTGGTCCGCGCGCAGCTGCACCTCCTCCGCCAGCTCACGCGCCATGGCCGCGGCACGGTCCTCATCCTCCTGGTCGAGCTTGCCAGCCGGCAGCTCCAGGAAGCTGTCGCGCAGGGCATGGCGGTACTGGCGCAGCAGGACCACGCGGTTCTCCTCGTCCAGCACGACGGCACCCACGGCCGAGAGGTGCTCGGCGATCTCACGCTCGGCGACCGTGCCGTCGGGCATGCGGACCCGGTCGACCCGGATCGTGGTGAACCGCGAGCGGTGGGTGGTCTCGCTGGAGACCACCTCGAAGGAGGTGTCGGTCATGGGTGCGGTGCTCCGAGGACGGTCGTCTGACGGATCCGCCAGACTAGACCGGGCCCTCCGGCACCGTGGACGGCCGGCCGGACCCGGGGGTTCCGCCGCAGACCCTGGCACGTCAGACTGGGGCCCATGAGCGAGTCCCCTCCGCCGAGCGACTCCGGGGTCAGCCACCGGCTCGGCCGTGCCGCGCGTCAGGTGATCATCACCGTCGTCGGCGTCGCCGTCACCGTCGTAGGGGTCGCGCTGCTGGTCCTGCCGGGGCCGGGACTCCTGCTCGTCGTGGCGGGGCTTGCGATCCTGGCGACGGAGTACCGCTGGGCGCGACGGCTCTACGTCTACACGCGCGAGCGGTCCCGGACCGCCGTCAAGGGCGCACGGGACCGTGTCGAGGCACGGCGTCACAGCCACGACCGGACGTCGTCCCCGTCGACCATCGACCTGACGGACGACGGCCATGCCGCCGAGCAGCCCGACTCCTCCGCCGAACAGCCGGGTGGTCCGACCGGCTGACGGCGTGCGCCCGACGGCTCAGCCCAGGGCGTGCTCGGGCAGGCGGCCCTGGCGGGCCAGCCGGCGCTCGACGGCGGCGCCGACGAAGTCGCGGAACAGCGGGTGCGGCCGGTTCGGGCGGGACTTGAACTCGGGGTGGGCCTGCGTGGCGACGAACCACGGGTGGTCCTCCAGCTCGACCATCTCGACGAGCCGCTCGTCGGGCGACATGCCGGAGATGACCAGACCGGCACCCTCCAGGCGCGAGCGGTACTTGTTGCTGACCTCCCAGCGGTGACGGTGCCGTTCGTAGACGAAGGGCTCGACGTAGGCGTCGGCCGCCTTCGTGCCCGGCACCAGACGGCAGGGGTAGACACCCAGCCGCATCGTCCCGCCCAGGTCGGTCACCTCACGCTGGTCGGCCATCAGGTCGATGACCGGGTCGGGCGTGTCGGCGTCGAACTCCGAGGAGTGCGCCTCGGTGAGGCCCAGCACGTTGCGGGCGAACTCGATCACCGCGATCTGCAGGCCCAGGCAGATGCCCAGGTAGGGCACCATGCGCTCGCGGGCGTAGCGCGCGGCGTTGACCTTGCCCTCGACCCCACGGATCCCGAAACCGCCCGGGATCAGGATGCCGTCGAGGTCCGACAGCTTCTCCTCCGCCAGCCCCGGCTTGGCCAGGTCGTCGGACTGGATCCAGGTGATGTCGACCTCGACCTGGTGGTGGATGCCCGCGTGGTCCAGCGACTCGACGACCGACAGGTAGGCGTCGGGCAACGACACGTACTTGCCGACCAGGCCGATCCGGACGGTCTCCTTGGGGTTCTCCAGACGCTCGACCATCGTGTTCCACTCGGTCATGTCCGGCTCGACAGCCGGGTCCAGACCCAGGCGACGGACGACGAAGCGGTCAAGGCCCTCCTCCTGCAGCACGCCGGGGACGGCGTAGATGGAGTGGGCGTCGTGGGCGCTGACGACGGCGTCCAGGTCGATGTCGGACAGCATCGCGATCTTGCGCTTGAGCTCCAGCGGGATGGGACGGTCGGCGCGCAGGACCAGCGCGTCCGGCTGGATCCCGATCGAGCGCAGCTCCCGCACGGAGTGCTGCGCCGGCTTGGTCTTCAGCTCCTTCGTCGGTCCGATGAAGGGCACCAGTGCGCAGTGGACGTAGCAGATGTTCTCGCGACCCACGTCGTAGCGGATCTGGCGGATGGCCTCCAGGAAGGGAAGACCCTCGATGTCACCGACGGTCCCGCCGACCTCGGTGATGACGACGTCGGTCTCGTCGGCCAGCTCGAGGATCCGCTTCTTGATCTCGTTCGTCACGTGGGGGACGACCTGGACGGTCTCGCCCATGTAGTCGCCACGACGCTCCTTGGCGATGACGGTGGAGTAGATCTGACCCGTCGAGACGCTGGCCTCGCGGGGCAGCTGCACGTCGATGAAGCGCTCGTAGTGGCCCAGGTCAAGGTCGGTCTCGCCACCGTCGTGGGTGACGAACACCTCGCCGTGCTGGAACGGGTTCATCGTCCCCGGGTCCACGTTCACGTAGGGGTCGAGCTTCTGCATGGTGACGCGAAGACCCCGTGCCTTCAGCAGCCGACCGAGCGACGCAGCCGTGATCCCCTTCCCCAGAGAGGACGACACACCCCCCGTGACAAGGATGTGCTTTGCCATCTGGCCTCCTCAGGGACATCCGGCGGTCCGCGGACCTGCCGGTGAACGTATCTGGTGGGCCGCCTGTGGCCTCGGCCAACGTAGCAGGCGGCGGTGGGTTGGGGATCGTGCGGAACGGTGGGCCCGTGGGCTCAGCGGACGGGGTCGGGCAACGCTCAGCCCGTGGGCGCGGGGACGGCCGAGGCCGTGGGGTTCAGGCCACCGGACAGGACGGCGGGCTGCACGAGCAGCAGGGCCGAGGGGAAGGCCAGCGGGTTGGTGTCCACGTCCAGGACGGCACCGGCGCGGACGGTCCCGATCTGGGTGCGACCCACGGTGACGGCGTCCCCCGGGGACACGAAGGCCACGTCGATCCGACGCATGACCACATGCAGGTCGCTGCGCCCCTGCGGACGGATCAGCACCTGCCAGTCCAGCTCGCCCGTCTCGGTGGTGTACTGCTCGACCGCGTCGACGGTGCCCTGCACGGGGGCGGTCAGGACCGTCCCGGGGGCCAGCAGCAGCGCGGCCTGGCCGGTCGCCGGTCGCACACCGGTGCGTGACCGACCCACGACGTACTCAGGGCCCTGCAGCGGCTGTGGCTCGACGAACCCCTCGGGGTTGTCGTTGGCCACCATCGTCCCGACCGGTGCCAGCGGCAGCGCCGAGGGTGTGTCGGCCTCCAGGAACACCACGCTCTCGGCGGACACGGCGGGCAGGTGGATTGCGAGGTCGTCGACCGCCGCGAACGGGCTGGGTGCGCCCACGGTCCCAGCGGCCGAACCGCCACCGGGAACCAGCGAGATCGAGCCGGTCGACACCTCGGGGGTCTCGCCGGCCAGCAGGGTCGCCTGCAGCGCCGGGTCCATGCTGGGGGTCGTCAGCGTGACCGCCGACAGCACGGAGGACTGCCCGTTGACCGCGGCGCCGATGCCACCCAGGACCAGCATGATGCCGACCACGGCGACGACCAGCAGCCGCGGCGGCCGGACACCCGACACCCCGATGGAGGCCAGGACGTCGGCCAGCGACGGTCGGGCCGGAGCCGGACCGTCTGCCTGCCGTCGACGACGCGTGCCCCCGGTGAGGGGCCGGTCGGCCGTACCGAGACGGCCGAGCATGTCGAAGTCTGTGGCGGGGCGCACGGGTCCTTGGGGGCAGAGGAGCTGTCAACAGGTCGAGGGCGGCCTGCAGCTTCGCAACGTAACAGCAGCCGTACCCCCGCAGCACCACCCGTGACCGGCCGCCCGGACAGGTGACAGCAACCTGGACGGTGGGCGCTCAGCCCTCGGTCGAGCGCATGGCGTGCTCGAGCAGCTCCTCGGCGTGGGACAGCGCCGCGTCGCTCTCGGCGGCGCCGGACAGCATCCGGGACAGCTCCGCGACCCGCTGGTCCCGGTCCAGGCGGTCCACGCTGGTCATCGTGTGCTGCGCGGTCGAGCGCTTGCTGACCACGAAGTGGACGTCGGCGAAGGCGGCCAGCTGGGCCAGGTGGGTGACGCACAGCACCTGTCGCCCGCGGGCCAGGCGTGCCAGCTTGCGACCGACCGCCATGGCCGTCTCACCGCCGATCCCGGCGTCGACCTCGTCGAAGACCATGACCGGCGTGTCGTCCGCGTCGGCCAGGGCGACCTTCACGGCCAGGGCGACGCGGCTGCGCTCACCGCCGCTGGCGGACTTCCCCAGCGGCAGCGCAGGCTGCCCGCGGTTGGCGGCCAGCAGGAACGCCACGCGGTCCTCCCCCAGCGGCCCCGGGGGTGCGGTGTCCACCTCGATGGTGGTGCGGGCGTCGGGCATGGACAGCTCGGCGAGGTGGCCGTCGATCGTCGCGGCCAGCCGGGTCGCCGCGGCGGTCCGGGCCTTGCGCAGCGCGGCCCCGTGGTCACGCAGGCGTTCACGCGCCGCCGACGCCGCGTCGCGCAGCTCGGCCAGACGCTCCTCGCCGCCGTCGACGAGCGCCAGCCTGCCGGCGGCGTCACGGGCGTAGGCCAGGACGTCGGCGGTGCCGGGACCGTACTTGCGCAGCAGGGCACCGATCGCAGCACGCCGCGACAGCATCTGGTCCAGGGCCGCCGGGTCGGCGTCCAGGGACTCGGCGTAGCCGGACAGCTCGAAGCCGACGTCCTGGGCCTCGGCGAGGACGGCCTCGATGCGGGCCAGGGGCTCGGCCAGGTCCGCGTCGTGGCGCACGACCTCCCGCAGCGCGGCGACCGCCGCCCCGATGGCGTCACGCGCCCCGCCGTCGTCGGTGAGGGCGTCGGCAGCGGTCGTGGTGGCGATGCGCAGGGCCTCGGCGTGCTCCAGACGGCCGATCTCGGCGTCGAGCGTGTCCTCCTCCCCCTCTGCAGGGTCCACCGCGCCGATCTCAGAGACCTCGACGCGCAGACGGTCGGCCTCGCGGGCGTCATCCCGGCTGGACCGTTCCGCCTGCTCGAGCCTGGTGGTCGCCTCGCGCCAGGCGGCGTAGGCCTCCTGGTAGGGCCCCAGGTGCTGCTGCACCTCGGCACCGCCGAACCGGTCCAGCAGCTCGCGCTGCACGGCGGCGTCGGCCAGCCGGACGGACTCGTGCTGGGAGTGGATCTCGACCACCGGGTCCAGCACCTCTGCCAGCGCGGTCACCGGCGCGAGACGACCCGACAGCCGGGCACGGGACCGGCCCGAGCTCTGGCCGTCGTCGCCCTTCGCGCCGATCTCGCGGGTCACCAGCAGCTCATCGTCCTCGGGGTCGGTCCAGTCCGCCGCCGACGCGGGTACGCGCTCGAAGCGTGCCTGGACGACCGCCGCTTTGGCGCCGGTGCGCACCTTGTCGCGGTCCGCGCGCCCACCCAGCAGCCACTGCAGGCCGCTGACGACCATGGTCTTGCCGGCACCCGTCTCGCCCGTCAGCACGTTCAGGCCGGGCCCCAGCCCCAGGCTGATGTGCTCGATGATGCCCAGGTCGGTGATCTCGAGATCCGTCAGGCGGACGTCGGGACCGTCCGCAGCAGCGGCGCTCACGGCTGCTCGCCGGCGATGCCGACGATCAGCGCCGCAACGGTCGTGGCGGCCTCGGTCGCGCTGATGGTGCCCGTCAGGACGACCTCGTCGGCCAGCGCGTCGACCATGACCCGGATGGTCGTGGCGACCGCCCGGGGGCTGCCGATGGGCACGGTGGACGTACGGTTTGTGAGGAACCCGCCGACGATCTCGCCGATGGCGTCGTCCCACTCCGCGTCCAGACGGCGCTGGACGGCATCGACCTCGGGGTCCGTGAGCGCCAGCCGCAGCCAGGTGCGGCGCAGCCACGGGACCTGGCTGCGGTCCTCGATGACGCTCGCGACGATCCGCTGGACCAGGTCGTGGAGGTCGCCACCCGCGGTCAGGTGCGCCGTGACGTTCTCGATCGTCGGGGCGATCGCGGTGTCGTGGCGCCCGGCGACCATCAGGAACGCCTGGGTCTTGTTGGCGAAGTAGTTGTAGAAGGTGCCGGTGCCGAAGCCGGCGTCGGCCGCGATGTCGTCGGCCGTGACGTGCTCGAAGCCGGGGTCGGCGAACAGACGCTCCGCGGAGGCCATCAGGGCGGTCTGCTTCTTGCGGCTGCGCTCCTGCTTGGGCTCACGCGGCAGCGTGACGTCGACGGTCAGTCGTGAACGGTGCATCGTGGGGTCATCGTACGGTCAGGTCCTGACATCGCCATCGACCGCACGCCGTCGGCCGGCCGGGTGCGGGCTCAGGACTCGTCGCCGTCGCGCAACCGCAGGCCCGCCTCGGCGGCGGCCTCGACCAGCGACATGTCCGTCCCGGCCGGCGGCGACCCCGACCGGGTCAGGTGCAGTAAGAACTCGATGTTGCCGGCCGGCCCGGGCGCCCGGGACGGGGCCGCGCCCGCCAGACGGAACCCCAGGTCCCTCGCAGTGGTCGCGACCGACTGCATGGTGTCGACCCACACCACAGGGTCGCGCACGACGCCGCCCTTGCCGACGCGTCCGGGACCGGCCTCGAACTGGGGCTTGACCATCGGCAGCAGGGTGGCCTCCGGCAGCGTGACCGCGGCCAGCGCCGGCAGCACCTTCCGCAGGGAGATGAACGACAGGTCGGCGACGACCAGCGCCGGCTGGACGCCGTCCAGGTCATCCAGGGTCAGCGTGCGGACGTTGGTGCGCTCGTGCAGGGTGACCCGCTCGTCGGTGCGTAGGGCCCAGGCCAGCTGGCCGTAGGCCACGTCCACGGCGATGACGTGGGCGGCGCCACGCCGCAGCAGGACGTCGGTGAACCCGCCGTGCGCGGCACCGGCGTCCAGCGTGACGAGTCCCCTGACGTCGACCGCGAGGTCGTCGAGCGCTCCCGCCAGCTTCAGCCCGCCCCGTGAGGCGAAGCGGGGCCCCGACGCGACGACGTCGATGGCCTGCTGTGGCGTGACCTGACTGGCCGGCTTGGGGGTCGGCAGCCCGGCGACCCGCACGTCGCCTGCCTGGATCATGGCCTGGGCGGCCGTGCGCGAGGGCGCGAGCTCGCGCCGCACCATCTCGGCGTCGAGCCGAGCACGCCGCCCGGCCATGTCAGCGGGAGGAGGGGATGCTGCGCGCCAGCTCGTCGAGCTCGCCGACGATGGCGTCCAGCGCCCGGCCGAGCACGGCGACGTGCTCGGCCACCGGCTGCGCGTCGAGCGCGTCCAGGGTGGCGCGGACCGGGTCCAGCGGGTCATCCATGGCGGTCAGCTGTCGTCACCAGCCGGCTTCGCGGCGGGCGTGGCCTTCTTCGCCGCCGGTGCAGCCTTCTTCGCCGGTGCAGCCTTCTTCGCCGGTGCAGCCTTCTTCGCGGTGGCCTTCCGGGGCGACGCAGCCTTCTTCGTCGCCTTCTTGGTGGTCGTCTTCGC
>JBFKGB010000055.1:0-12668 GCA_041633535.1 Euzebya sp.
GGTCGCCGGAAAATGAGTAGAACCCCAGATGTGTCCTGAGACTCATTGCTGGGGTCCTACCGGTTCCTTCTCAGGTACACCGGCTTCTCGCATCTTCCGCGTTGTCCATGGCCGTGGGCGGAACCCTGAGCGGCTCCTCCGACGCGATGTTCGAGGGGATCAACCTCGTCCTCGGTGTCGTGTGACCCTAACACGGTCGACGGCCCGCAGGAAGCAGAAATCCTGGCGTTCAGCCGTGCGTCACGGTGCCCTGACTGACCGTCCAGGTCCGGGTGGTGTGGACGACATCGAGCAGCCGCCGGTCGTGTGAGACCAGCAGGAGCGTGCCGGTGTAGTCGGCCAGCGCGGCCTCGAGCTGCTCGATCGCGGGCATGTCCAGATGGTTCGTCGGCTCGTCCAGCACCAGCAGGTTCGTTCGAACCGCCATCAGCAGCGCCAGCATCGCGCGCGTCCGCTCGCCCGGTGACAGCGCCGCGGCCGGCCGCGTGGCGCGGGTGCCCTTGAGCCCGAACTTGGCCAGCAGTGTCCGTGCCTCGGCCACCTCCATGCCGCTGGCGCCGACCAGCAGCTGGACGACGGTCGCCTGGGAGCGCAGCGCGGCACGCGCCTGGTCCAGCTCGCCGACGACGACCCGTGCACCCAGGCTGCAGGTCCCTGCGTCAGGGGTCAGGCGGCCCAGCAGCGTCGCCAGAAGCGTGGACTTGCCGCTGCCGTTCGGCCCGACGATCCGCACCCGGTCACCCTGCCCCAGCTCCAGGGTGACGGGGCCCAGCGTGAAGCCGCCGCGTCGGACGACGACGTCGTCCAGCTGGGCCACGACGTCCCCCGACCGGGGTGCGGAGGGGAGCTCCAGCCGCAGCTCCCACTCCTTGCGGGGCTCCACGACCTCCTCCCGGTCCAGGTGCGCCAGCCGGCTCTCCAGCGCCCGCACCTTCTGGGCGCCCTTGGTCGAGGACTCGATCCGGAAGGCCTTGCCGACCTTGTCGTTGTCGGACGCCCGGTGCTTGGCGCGGAGGGTGCCGCGCACGGACTGCTCCTTGGCGGCCTGGACGCGGTCCACCAGGGCTCCCCGTCTGGTCTCGCTGGCCTCGTACCGCTCGCGGGCCTGGCGTCGGGCCGTCTCGCGCTCGACCAGGTAGGCCTCCCAGCCGCCGGCGAACCGTGACCAGCCGGCGTTGACCGGGTCCAGCTCCAGCACCTCGGTGATGGTGCGGGCCAGGAACTCACGGTCGTGGCTGACCACGACCAGACCGCCGCGGAGTCCGGTGACGAAGCGCTCGAGGCGGTCCAGCCCCTCCAGGTCCAGGTCGTTGGTCGGCTCGTCGAGCAGCAGCACGTCGACGCGGGACAGCAGCACCGCAGCCAGCGAGGCACGGGCCATCTGCCCGCCCGACAGACCGGTGACCTCGACGTCCATCAGCGCAGCGTCCAGGCCCAGGTCGGTGAGGGTCTGCTCGGCCCGTGTGTCCAGGTCGGCACCGCCCAGGTCCAGCCACCGCTGCAGCGCGTCGTCATAGGCCGTCGCAGCCGCCTCGGTCGCCTCGCCGAGCGCGACGGCGGCCGTCTCCATCGCGGCCTCGGCCCGTGCGACCCCGGTGCGGCGTGCCAGGTGTGCCCGCAGGGTCTCCCCCTCGCGTCGCATCGGCTCCTGCGGCAGGAACCCGACGGTGCCGGTGACGGTGAGCCGCCCGGCGTCGGGGGTCTGCTCGCCGGCGAGGATGCGCAGCAGCGTCGACTTGCCCGCGCCGTTGGGACCGACCAGCCCGACCTTGGCCCCGGGGCCGACGGTCAGGTCGACATCGTGCAGGACGTCCTGGCCACCGAAGGCCAGCCGCAGTGCCGTGGCGTTGAGCATCCCGCGAGGGTAGGTGGTGGACGTCGTGGACCCTCGGAAACTTTTCCGTGCCGGACCGTCACGCCGCCGTCGGGGTGTCGTTGGGATCAGCGTCTGTTGCAGATGCGCGATGACGAGGAAGTCCCACCCCGGCAGTCACCGGGTGGGGCTTCGTCGCTTTTCCGGTCCCGCTCTTCCGGCCCCGCCGCGGGGCCGGGTCCTCCACCGAGGGACCACAGTCCCTCTGTGAGGGGGCCGGGTGGCCTGTCGGTGTCCCCGGTCGGACCCGTTGGGTTGGGGCATGGATCTCCTGGGGGCGTGCGCAGCGGGTGTCGTGGTGACGGTGGGGCTGCTGGTGCGGTGGCGGCGGACACCTGCGCGGCTGGCGGCGCGCGGCGCCGCATCGTCCGTCGTGGGTGTCCGGGGCGGCAGGTCGGTGGCCGTGGGGGCGGGGCCGCAGGTCAGGCTGATGAGCGGACGGATCCTGCGGCAGGTCGACATGGTGGCGATCGCGGGCGTCGTCACCGGGGTGCTCTTCGTCGGACCCGCGTCCCGTCTGGCGATGCGTCTGGACGCGGCGGGCGACGGGGCGCGGGTCGGAGCGCCGGTGACCGCCGAGGGGACGGTGTTCCTGGTCGTGTTCTTCGGGGTCGCCGTGGGCCTGACCACGGCCGCGCTGTTCGCGCTGCTGCGCCCGCTGCTGGGCGACGGGCTGCGGTCCGGCGCCGGCTTCGGGCTGATGCTGCTGGTGGTCGTCGGGCCGCTGAACGACCCCATCCGCGCTGACACCGGCGAGTTCGGTCTGATCGGCCCCGGCCTGGTCCCGGTGCTGGCCCTCGTGGCGATGGCCGTGGTGCAGGGTGCCTTCCTGGGCGTGCTGATGGCACGGCTGGACGCCGCGGTGCCCCTGCCGTCGGCGCGGGCGCGGGCGTGGGCCTGGTACCTGCCGCTGGCCCCGCTGGCCTCCAGCGGCGCGGGGCTGATCGGCTTCGTCTCGATCCCCGTCGCCGGTGGCGTCGGCGTGGCCGTCCGCGCCGTGTCGGCGGCGACCGGGGTGTCCCGGCGTCGTGTCGTCGAGGGCGGCCGGGTCGTCCTGGCCCTGGTCGTCCTGCTGGCGCTCCCCCGCTTCATCACCGCCATCGTGACCATCGCCGCGACCTGAGCGCGGCGGCGCGATGTCACACCCGCGTGGATGATGGCGGGGATGCAGACAGCCCCGCCACGGCCCGGACGCCGACGACAGACGGTGGTCGGCGCGCTGCTGCTGCTCCTGCTGTGGGGCTGCACCGGGGTCGACGACCCGTCGGACGGGCCCACGTCCTCGGATGCCGCGACGACGCGTCCCGCGGCGGACGGTCCCGCGGCTGCGCCGTCGGTGGTCGAGGCCACGCCGGTGCTCGGGCTGACGGTCGTGGACCGCAAGGACGGCGACTCCTTCGGGGCCTCCGACGGCGAGGAGTACCGTGTCGGACTGGTCAACACGCCCGAGCAGGGGGCATGTGGGGGTGACCAGGCAGCCGAGGTCACCTACGACCTGCTCGCCGACGGCTTCGCCAGCGACATCTATGCGCGCGACCAGCACGGGCGGGCTGTGGCGCGCATCACGACCGCGACAGGTGACCTGGGGGTGCTGCTGGCCCGCGGCGGGTGGGCCGACGACCGGTACCTCGAGGACTTCCGCCACGAGAACCCGGCCTACGCCGCCGAGCTGGACACGGCGTTCGCGCAGGCCCGGCAGGATGGGGCCGGCCTGTGGGCGACCTGCTGGGCGCCCCAGGCCCAGCGTGCCGACGGCCCGCCCATGCACGTCGGCGACGACCGTGGCTACGGCTGCCACCCGGCGTACGTGGAGTGCCTGCCGGACGGTCCTGACCTGGACTGCGCCGAGGTCGACCACCAGGTCCGGCTGACGGGGCAGGAGGACCCCTACCGGCTGGACGGCAACTCCCTCACCGCGACGGACGGTGTGGGCTGTGACACCTACGAGGCGTTCGACCCGTCGCGACGCTACGCCTACCAGCCCTGACCGCTGTGGTCAGTGGTCGCGGATGAACGTCGGCTCCTCGTCGGTGGACCGCTCGGGGTCGAACCGGTAGCCGTCGCCGTCGAAGTCCGTCAGCGCCTTCATCGTGCGGACCCGGTTCAGCACCAGCCACGCGGCCATCTGCCCGCGGGCGCGCTTGGCCCAGAAGGAGATGACCTTGTAGCTGCCGTCCTTGGCCTGGTCCAGGAA
This sequence comes from Euzebya sp., assembly GCA_041633535.1. Taxonomy (GTDB): domain Bacteria; phylum Actinomycetota; class Nitriliruptoria; order Euzebyales; family Euzebyaceae; genus Euzebya. The sequence goes on from JBFKGB010000055.1 coordinate 4,068, forward strand.
GCGGGGGCTGATCAGCGTCCCGTCCAGCCGCGTGGTGTCCACCGCCCTGAAGTACTCGTTGGAGGCCAGGTTCACGACCGCGTCGGGCCCGGGGGACTCAGCGAGGTCGGCGTTCAGGACGTCGGTGATGTCGGTGCCCCAGAAGTCGTACAGCGAGCTGCCCCGGTCGGTGGTCAGCCTGGTGCCCATCTCGAGCCGGTAGGGCTGCATCAGGTCCAGCGGCCGCAGCACGCCGTACAGGCCCGACAGGATCCGCACGGTCTTCTGCGCCTCGGTGAAGTCCCGCTCGCCGAAGCGGTGCCACGGGTCCATGCCCTGGTAGACGTCCCCGGTGAAGGCCAGCACCGCCGGACGGGCGTTGCTGGTGGTGAACGGGGTGGTGAAGTCGGCGTAGCGCTGGACGTTGAGGTCCGCGAGGTCGTCGGAGATGTCCATCAGCGACGCCACCTCGTCGGGGGACTTCTGCCGCATGACGCCGATCAGCTGCTCGGCGTGCTCGAGCATCCGCGGCTGGGAGTGCTTGGACGTGGGCAGCGTCGACTCGTAGTCGAGGGACTTGGCGGGGGACAGCAAGGTGATCATCGTGCTGCCAAATTACCCACCATGGTGGATCGTGATCAGGCCGGTCTGGTCGCGGTCAGCGTGTAGGTGGCCGCCAGCCGCTCGGGGCGGTCACGCAGCTGGAACTCGCCACCGTCGACCGCCACCATCGCCGCACCCAGCTGGTTCCACGGCGCCGACATGTGCTCGGTGAACGTCTCGATCTGCAGCCCGGCGGCCATGACGGCGGTCAGGATCTGGGCCATGCCGTGGTTGAAGCTGACGCTGTCGGGTGACGAGACGGGGTCGTCGTGCTCGACGTAGCTGGCCGTCTGGGTGAACCGGGTCCCACCCGGCACGGTGAAGTAGGGCCAGTCCAGCGTGATCAGGTCGTCGTCGCGGGGATCGCACAGCGCCCAGTACATGGGGTGCCCCTCGCGGATGAACAGGCGGCCGCCGGGACGCAGCAGGTCGGCGACGACCCGGGCCCAGGCGTCGACGTCGGGCAGCCAGCACAGCGCGCCGATGCCGGTGTAGACCAGGTCGAACCGTCCGGGGCCCAGGGCGTCGACCGCGCCGTACAGCTCAGCGGTGACCCAGTCGATGTCGGCACCGCAGTCCGCCGCCAGCTCTGCGGCGACCGCCAACGCCGAGGCGGAGAAGTCCAGCCCGGTCACACGGGCGCCCAGCCGGTGCAGCGACAGCGTGTCGGTGCCGATGTGGCACTGCAGGTGCACGGCGTCGAGGCCCGCGACGTCCCCCAGCCGGGGCAGGTCGAAGCGCACGACGTCTGACAGGTGGTCGGGGTCGTCTCGGAAGGCGTCCAGGTCGTAGCCGTCGCGGTGCAGGGGGACCCGGCTCTCCCAGTTCGCCAGGTTGACGGCCAGGTGGGGTCCATCGGTGGGTCGGCTCATCGCAGGATCCTCGCACGCGCCTGCAGGCCCGAAAACAGCGAAGAGGCCGGCCTTGCGGCCGACCTCAATGCGTTGCGGGAGAAGGCTACAGAGCCTTGACCTCGCGGGCCTCGTCGCCCTTGCGACCCTGGCCGATCTCGAACTCGACGCGCTGGCCGTCGTCGAGCGACTTGTAGCCGGTGTCGACGATGTTCGAGAAATGCACGAACAGGTCGTCGCCGCCCCCGTCAGGAGCGATGAAGCCGAAACCCTTTTCGGCGTTGAAGAACTTGACAGTGCCTTGAACCACGTTGATCACTTCTCTTAAGTAGCTGGCCTTCTGTGACGGCCAGCAAATGAAAGACGTCGGGCGACAGATCGTCCCGACGTCGTTGACGACACTACACCATCCGTCGTGCGACGGCAGAGAAACGGCCATGGCCCATCCGGCCGCCCCTCATCCCGGGTGCCAGATCGCGCCGCCGTCCACCGGGTCGAACACGTGCAGCCGGCGCACGTCCACGGTCACGGTGACCTGCTGGTCGCGGCCGACGGCCGACCCGGCGGGGAAGCGGGCGTCCCAGGCGCCGGCGCCCACGTCCACGGTGACCCGGTCGTGCGAGCCGAGCCCCGCGGTGCGGCCGGCCCGGCCCAGGAGGGTCAGGTCGTGGGGGTCCTCCCCGGTCGACCGGCGCACGGCGTCCGGCCGCGCGCCCAGCACGACCCGGCCGCCCACCCGGTCCTTCAGCGTGCCGGGCAGGCCGCCGGGGAACCGCAGCCGCTGCTCGCCGATGACAAGACGTCCGACACCGCTGACAGCCTCCACGGTGGCCTCGACGAAGGTCATCGGCGGGTCGCCGACGAACCCGGCGACGAACCTGCTGCGGGGGCGCAGCAGCAGCCCCTCGGCCGTGTCTACCTGCGCCACACGGCCGGACCGCAGCACCACGACACGGTCGGCGACGCCCAGGACCTGGTTGTGGTCGTTGGTGGCGACCAGCATCGTCATGCCGGTGCCGCCGTGCACCTGCAGCAGCTCGCGGCGCAGACGCACCTGGGTGGGCGGGTCCAGCAGCTGCAGCGGTTCGTCCAGCAGCAGCGTGCCGGGCAGGCGGACCATGGCACGGGCGATGCTGGTCCGCTGGGCGTCACCGGCCGACATCTGGGTGGGGCGACGGTCCCAGATCCGGCCGAGCCCGAAGGCGCGTCGCTCGGCGTCGGTGCGACGCTCGACCTCCTGCGGGCTGGCCCCGCGCACCCGCAGGGGGAGGGTCAGCTCGGCAGCGACGTCGAGGAAGCCGTGCAGGGCGCGCTGCTGGGCCACGATGGGGATGTCGCGGTCCTTGGCAGGGGTGCGGGTGACGTCCCGCCCGTCCAGCCGGACCAGCCCGTCGGTCGCGGGCTCCAGGCCCGCGATGACCCGCAGCAGCGTCGACTTGCCGCTGCCCGACGGACCGATGACGCCAAGCAGGGTCCCGTCGAGGACCTCGAGGTCCACGCCGGCCAGCGCTGCGGTGCCGTCGGGGTGCACCCGCCGGACGCCGTGCAGGGATATGGCGGCCACGCCCGGAGTATCGGCCGTCGCCCCGCTGCGGGCCAGCGTCCGACCGGGAGGTCGGTCAGGCCCCCCAGGAGATGCGCGGGGTGTGGACCGCGCTGATGCCGCGGCAGACGTGGCAGCGGTAGTAGGTCAGCCAGCCGGTGCTGACGCGGTGACGCGACAGGTGGTCCCCGACCGTGGTCTCACAGGTGCTGCAGGTGCTGGTTGTGATGCTCATGTCCGACATGCTGCGCGTGGAATACGATCGCGTCCAACGAGCAATTACGAACGAACCGATCGGCTGTGACGATGGATCTTTTGGGTCTGCGGGTGTTCCTGGTCTGCGCCCGGCTGCAGAACTTCACGAGGGCGGCCGTCGAGCTGTCCTACGCGCAGTCCTCGGTGACCGGGCAGATCAAGGGGCTGGAGCGGACCCTGGGGGTGCCCCTGTTCGACCGTGTCGGGCGGGGGGTGGTCCTGACGGCCGCCGGCGAGCGGCTGGTGGACCATGCCGAGCAGATCCTGGGCATGGTCGACCGGGCGCAGGAGGCGGTGTCGTTCGCGGGGACGCACCCGACCGGCGAGCTGACGATCTCGGCCACCGAGACCCTTTCGACCTACACGCTGCCGGAGATCCTGCGCCGCTACCAGGTCCGCTGGCCGGACGTCCGGCTGTACCTGCGACCCCACGACCCACGCGGCCTGGTCCAGCGGGTGGTCGACGGTGAGGCGGCGATGGCCATCACCCTGGACCGTCCGATCGTGCACCCCGACCTGCAGGTGGAGCACCTGCGGGAGGAACCGGTCCTGCTGCTGGCACCGCCCGACCATCCGCTGTGCGGCAGGGCGCGGGTCAGGGCCAGCGACCTGGCAGGTCAGCGCTTCCTGCTGAGCGAGCTCGACGCCTCGTACGGCGGGCTGTTCCTGGACCGCCTGGCCGCCGACGGGGTCCGGCCGACCGCGCCGATGGAGTTCGCCAGCGTGGCGGCGATCAAGCAGTGCGTCCGCAGCCACATGGGGCTGACCGTCCTGCCGCGCTTCGCCTGCCGCGAGGAGGTCGACGCCGGACACCTGACGCCGCTGGCCTTCCAGTGCACCCCGGCCCAGGTCCAGCTGCTGCGCCACCGTCATCGCTGGGTCCCACCGGCCGCGCAGGCGCTGATGGACCTGACCCGTGAGCTGGCCGGGGTCGACACCGCCGGCCCTTGACCCGGACGGTGTGCTCGCTACGGTGCGCACTGCTGCAGCCGCCACCACCCAGGAGACCCATGTCGCCCCTCGGCCCGTCCACCCGCTCGGTCCACGAGACGGAGGAGGTGGACCCGTCGACGCGGTCCGTCATCCCACCGATCGCGGCCAACTCGGCCTTCGCCTACCCCGACGTCGAGTCGTGGCTGGACGCGGCCACCGGCGGCCCGGGGCACATCTACAGCCGGAACTCCAACCCCACGACCGACCGGTTCGAGGCCAAGGTGGCGGCGCTCGAGTCCGCCGAGGCCGCGACCAGCTTCACCACGGGGATGGCCGCCATCTCCTCGGTCCTGCTGGCCCTGACCGGCCAGGGCAGCCGCGTCGTCAGCGTCAAGGACGCCTACGGCGGCACCTACCTGATGTTCACCGAGATCCTCCCGCGCTTCGGCGTGGAGTGCGTCGTGGTCGACACCGACGACCAGGCCGCGCTCGAGGCGGCGATCGGCGAGGGCTGTGACCTGCTGTACCTGGAGACGCCGACCAACCCGGCGCTGAAGGTCCTCGACATCGCCCACAACGCCACCCTCGCCCACCAGCAGGAAGCGGTCGTGGTGGTCGACAACACCTTCGCCACCCCCATCAACTGTCAGCCGCTGACGCTCGGCGCGGACCTGGTGCTGCACTCCGCCAGCAAGTTCCTGGGCGGCCACGGCGACGTGCTGGGCGGGGTCGTGTGTGGCCCGTCGCAGCTGGTGCAGCGCGTCTACCACTACCGCGAGATCGCCGGGACCGGGATGGATCCGCAGGTGGCCGCCCTGATGCTGCGCTCGCTGAAGACCCTGGGGCTGCGCGTCGAGCGGCACAACGCCAACGCGATGGCCGTGGCCACCTGGCTGCAGCGCCATCCGCAGGTCACCGCGGTGCACTACCCGGGCCTGACCGACCACCCCCGCCACGACGTCGCCGCACGGCAGATGTCGGGCTTCGGGGGGATGCTGTCCTTCGAGCTCGCCGGTGGCATGCAGGCCGTCAGCGCCGTCCTCCCGCGGCTGGAGCACGCCTACCTGGCGGCCAACCTGGGACAGGTCGAGACGATCGTGGGGCCGCCCGCCACCACCAGCCATGTCGAGCTGACCCCCGAGGAGCGGGCCAGGGCCGGCATCCCCGAGGGGCTGGTGCGCTACTCCGCCGGGATCGAGGACGCGGCGGACCTGATCGCGGACCTCGACCGGGCGCTGGCCGTCCTGTGAGCGCCTGGTCGGCCGCCGAGCAGGCGGTCCTGGACAAGATCGACGTCGAGGTCATCGTCGCGCTGGTCAGCGACCTGGTCGCCCTGCCCACCGTGTCGACGCACGAGGACGCCGGCCAGCACCACGTCGCCGGGTGGCTGGCGGGCGCCGGGTTCGAGGTCGACACCTGGACCATCGACATCCCGGCGCTGCAGACCCATCCGGCGTTCTCCGCCGAGTTCGACCGTGTCGACCCCATCGGCGTGGTCGGACGCATGGGACAGGGGGCCGGACCGACGCTGCTGCTGGACGGCCACATCGACGTCGTGCCGCCCGGGCAGGACGGGGACTGGACCGGGTCACCCTTCGCCGTCACCCGACGCGACGGTCGGCTGGTGGGGCGCGGGACCTGTGACATGAAGGGCGGGCTGGCCGCGGCCATGGTGGCGCTGTCGGCCATTACCGCGGCCGGCGTCGAGCTGGCCGGGACCGCCCTGCTGGGCTCGGTGATCGGTGAGGAGGACGGCGGCAGCGGGACGCTGGCGATGCTGCAGCGGCTCGCCGACGCAGGGATCCGCCCGGACGCCTGCATCATCCCCGAGCCGACCGACCTTGCGATCGCCCCCGCCAGCGCAGGCGCCCTGTCGTGGCGCATCCACGTGCCGGGGCTGTCGGCCCACGGCTGTCTGCGGGAGGAGGGGGTGTCGGCGATCGAGAAGCTGTGGCCGGTCCACCGGGCGGTGCTGGAGCTGGAGCGGCGTCGCAACGACCGGCTGTCCGACCCCGACGGCCCCTTCGGCTGGCTGGACCGCCCCTTCGCCATCTGCGGCGGCCGGATCGCCGGTGGCGACTGGCCGTCCTCCGAGGCGGACTGGCTGACCTGGGAGGGGCGGTACGGCATCGCCCCGGGTGAGGACCTCGACGCCGCCCGCGCCGAGCTGGTCGACGCGGTCGCGCAGGCCTGCGCCGCCGACCCCTTCCTGTCCGGCACACCCGCACGGGTGGAGTGGTGGGGCGGGCAGTTCCTGCCCGGATCCACCCCGCTGGAGGACCCGGTCGTCACGACCCTCCTCGACGTCGTCGACGCCGCGGAGGGCACACACCTGCTGCGGGGGATGCCCTACGGCTGCGACCTGGGCCTGACCGTCAACGTCGGCGGCATCCCCACCGTGGTGTACGGCCCCGGTGACATCCGCGACGCCCACCGGCCCGAGGAGTCCGTGGCCGTCGCAGACCTGCTGACCGCCGCACGGACCCTCGCGGTGACCGCCATGCGGCTGTGCGGGGTCGCCTGACGGCGCACACTCGACTGCCTCACTCGACTGCAGGAACCAGCAGGTCGGCGGTTCGCCCGTCGGTCGTCCCACGGTCGAACCCCTCGGCGGACCCGACCGTCGGACGGCTGCGCCGGGCCGGCCGCGTCGGGCCCAGATGGTCCAGCACCCGGTCACGTCGGTCGTCGAGCAGCGCCAGGGCCTGTGACTGCCCCTCCTCCCTGGCCTGCTGTTCGGTCGCGGCGTTGGCCTCGCGCAGCCGCTGGCAGACGACGCTGGCGTACCCCAGCAGGTAGGACGCGCGGAAGGTGTTGCCGTGGACCCCTGCCGGTCGGGTGTGCCGCTGGCGTGTGTAGCCGCGCAGCATCTGTGCCTGCACCGAGGTGATGAGCAGCGCCGCCATGCCGACGTCGTCGGCGAACCCGACGAGCGCCAGGTCCGCTCGACGGTCCAGCAGGACGCACCGGTTGGCCGCCGCGACCGCGCCCATCACCATCAGCAGCGCGGCGGCCCCGCTGCCGACCGGCCGGTGCAGCGGCACCGTCTCGGGCCGGCCCAGCCCGGCGCCCAGCGCCGCGGCGTCGATGGCGTAGCGGGTCATCAGCTCCTGCGCCTTGGCGTACAGCGCCTGCGCCTCGGCCTCGAACGTCGTGGACTCGGCCTTGGCCAGCAGCGCCACGATGCGTCGCTGGTGGGTGGTCAGGTCGTCAGCAGCTGCGGTGGTCATGGACAGGACCCTACGCACCACCCCTGACATCCGGACCCGCTGTCCCCGGCAGCCTGTGGACGACCGTGGGTCAGGGCAGTGCGCGCCGTCGCCGCCGGGGGCGCAGACCGGTCCTGGTGCGCTGCTCCTCGGCGTCCGCGGCACGCACGGCGGCCATCCGGTCGCGCAGCACGAACTCCTCGAGGACCAGCTTCACCATGGCGGCCAGCGGCAGGGCCAGGAGCGCCCCGACCGGTCCCGCCAGCGTCCCGCCGACCAGCAGCGCGACGATGCCGATGGCCGGGGTGACGTCGATCGCCTCGCGCATCACGCGGGGCACGATCACGAAGTTCTCCAGCTGCTGGTAGCCGATGGTCAGCACCAGCGACCACAGCACCGCCGGCAGGCCCTGTGTCGCGGCCACCGCCAGCACCGCGGCGGCGCCGATCGTGGCCCCGACGGCCGGGACCAGGTCGGTGAAGGCGACGAACACGGCCAGCGCCGCGGCGTAGGGGACCCCGATCGCCAGCAGGCCGACGTAGGTGATCGTGCCCGCGATGACGCTGACCAGCAGGTTGCCGGCGATGTAGTTGGCCATCAGCGACGTCGCGCGGTTCAGCAGGTGCATGAACTCCTCGCGGTCCTCGCGGACCAGCAGACGCACGGCCCAGCGCTTGGTGCGGGGCAGGGCCAGGGCGAAGTAGGGCGTGAGGGTCAGGACCAGCACCAGGTCGAAGGCGACCGACAGCACGCCACCCACCGCAGCCATCGCCCCGTCGGGCATCGGGACGGCGGCGCCGCCCAGGCCGCCCTCGGGGCCCAGCCGGCTGCTGAGCTCGGCGAACAGCGGACTGTCGCGCTCGAGCCCCGCGATGTGGTCGGGCAGGGCCTGCACCAGCCCCCGCACCTGCTCGATGACGATGGGGACGACCAGCATCACCGCACCGGCGGCGGCCAGCAGACCGGCCAGCATGATGAGGGCCAGCGCCACCGCCCGGGGGGCACCACGGCGTTCGAACCAGCCGATCGCGGGTTGCAGGCCGATGGCCAGCACCGACGAGGCGGCCAGGACCAGCAGCACCCCCTGCAGGATCGCCAGCGTCCGCAGCCCGACCACGATCGCCAGGATGATCGCGCCCACCTGCGCCCAGTACCGCACCGGGGGGAACCGGGACTGCCAGGTGGGTGCCGCCGCCGCCTCGTGGGCCGTGGGACGGGCCTCCCCGAC
>JBFKGB010000056.1:0-12654 GCA_041633535.1 Euzebya sp.
CGGCGTCCTCACCGCTGAACAGGAACGAGCCCAGGACGCTGCGGGGGTTGACCGTGCTGGTGTCCACCGCCGTCGCCAGCTCCTGCACCGCGGTGCGTCCCATGTCGAGGGCGTCGACCTGGTGCTGGGCGTAGTAGGCGACCTTGACGTTGTGCCCCAGCTCGCGCGTGCCCTCGTCGGGGGTGACCTCGCCGACCAGCATCTTCAGCAGGGTCGACTTGCCCGCGCCGTTGGGGCCGACCAGCGCGACCTTCATCCCCCGCTCCAGCGCCAGGTGCAGGTCGCGGTAGACGACGTTGTCCCCGTAGGCCTTGCTGACGCCGGACAGCTCGATGACCGTCCGACCGGCGCGGGGGGCCTCGCCGAAGGACAGCTTCATGCTCTGCCGCTTGCCGTCGTCGACCTCGACGCGGTCCATCTTCTCGAGCATCTTCACGCGGGACTGGACCTGGCGTGCCTTGCTGGCCTTCGCCCGGAACCGCTCGACGAACTGCTCGATCTCGGCGACCTTGCGCGCCTGGTTCTTCGCCTGGCCCAGCAGCAGCTCCATCCGCTCGGCGCGCTGCTCCAGGAAGGACTCGTAGTCACCGACGTAGCTGGCGACACGCCCGTCGGCGACCTCGACGATGACGTTCGAGCAGGCGTTGATGAAGTCGCGGTCGTGGCTGACGATCACCACGGCACCCGGGTAGGCGGCGACGAACTGCTGCAGCCAGCCCACGCTCTCGAGGTCCAGGTGGTTGGTCGGCTCGTCCAGCAGCAGCACCTCGGGCTGGCGCAGCAGCAGCCGGCCCAGGGCGACCCGCATCATCCAGCCACCGGACAGGGACCGGACGGGCTTGTCCTGTGTCTCGGCGTCGAACCCCAGCCCGCCCAGGATCCGGCGGGCCCGGGCGTCCAGGTCGTAGCCGCCGAGGACCTCGAAGCGGTCCTGCAGGTGCCCGAACTCCTGCAGGACGGCGTCGTCCTCGGGGTTCTCGGCCATGGCCATGCCCAGCTCGGTCAGCCGCTCCTCGATCTCCTTGACAGGGGCACCCTCGACGACCAGGTCCACGGGTGTCGGCAGGGGGCCGTCCGGCGTCTGCTGGTCCGCGGCCGCTCCGTCCCCCAAGGGGGCTCCGCCCCCCTTCGACCCCCCGACGACCCACTCAGCGATGTCCTGCTCGAGGACCCCGATCTCGATGCCCTTCTGCACCGCGATCTCGCCGCTGTCGGGACGGTCGACGCCCGACAGCAGCTTCATCAGGGTCGTCTTGCCCGCACCGTTGGGTCCCACGATCGCCGTACGTGTGCCCGCGTCGAAGCGCAGGTTGACGTCGCTGAAGAGGGTTCGACCCCCGAAGGACTTGCTGATGCCGGCAACTGTGATCACGCATGCAGGGTACGGGGACCGTGCCGCATCAACAGCCCGCCGCTAGCCTTCCGGCGTTGTGAGCATCGCTGCAATCCACGGCTACGTCCTCGGGTTCGGGATCATCGGATCCTGGTTCGGGATCATGGTCCTCTCCCTCATCCTCCGCGTCGCCAAGGGCGACGGGGACGTCCCCTGGTTCTGGAAGGTCGTCTCATTCGCCCAGGTGCTGCTGGGCATCCAGCTGCTGATCGGCGCCTACCTGTTCATCGTCGGGGGCCGACCGGGCCCGGACACCTTCACCCACGTGTTCCACCCGCTGTACGGCTTCGTGTTCCCCGGCATCGTGCTGTTCTACGGCCACAAGATGGCGCGTGAGGGCCGGCTGCACCCGCTGTCCGCCTTCGCGGTCGTGGGCCTGGTCAACTTCGGTCTGACCGCCCGTGCCTGGATGGTCGCGGCGCTCGGCTGAGACGCGGTCCTCCCCGCCTCGGCGGGACCCGGTCCACTGCGACCGTGAAGACTTCCGCGCACCCGGACGCCCGAGATGGGACACTGGAGGCACTGTGAGCGAAGCGCACCGCACCGCCTGGCCGGCTAGGTATGCCGCGCTGGCCCTGTGCGTGCTCGGTCTCCCGGCTGTGCTGGGGCTGAGCGCGTTCTTCACCGACGCGCCCATAACCGTCGGCGAGCCCTCCCCGCGGACCGTGATCGCGCCCGAGGAGATCCGGGTCGTCGATCAGGAGGCCACCGACCTGGCACGCCGGCAGGCCTTCGACGCCGTCGAGCCGGTCATCAGCGAGAACCTGACGGCCCAGACGCAGCTGATCCAGTTCGTCGTCGACGCCTTCGCGGTCGCCCAGTCCGTCCGTGCCGCCGGCGTGGACGGGCAGATCCCCAGCATGGGTCAGCAGGTCGACGTCCTGACCCAGCGTCTGCCCATGCTGGACGACGAGGCGGTGTCGCTGCTGGTCGGCCTGACCGACGCGGAGCTCGCGACGGCACGGTCCGAGGCAGTCACGATCGCGCGGACCGCCGCAGCCGACGAGCTGCAGGAGGGGCAGGTGGCGTCCTACGCCGACCGGCAGCTGCAGCGACAGCTGGCGCTGGCCACGGTGGCGCCCGAGGTCACGACCCAGATCCTGGACCCGATCCTGCGCGCGGCGCTGCGTCCGACGATCACCGTCGACCAGGCCGAGACGGCGCGGGCGCAGGAGGACGCCGCCGCGAGCATCACCGACGTCGAGGTCATCTTCCGTCGCGGCAACCCCATCGTCCGCGCCGGCGAGCTCGTCGGTCCTGCGCAGGAGCTGGCGCTGCGCGAGGCCGGGCTGGAGGGCTCGGACCCGACCGTCGAGTTCGGTCGGGCCCTGCTGCTGTCCGTCGTGCTGACCGCGGTCGTGTCGCTGTTCCTGCGCACCTACCGTCCGCTGATCTGGGGCCACAGCACGCACCTGCTGCTGCTCGCCACCCTCATGGTGCTGTTCACCGCGATCATGGCGGGCATCAACATCGCCCAGATCGGTGGTGCCGAACGGCACTACGTGATCCCGGTCGGCGCGATCGCGATGCTGGCCACGATCCTGTTCGACGCCCGTGTCGGGGTGCTGCTGGTCATCCCGATCGCCGCGCTGCTGGCGTTCCAGGTGCCGGGCATGCCCGGCCTGGTGCCCTTCGCGGCGCTGTCGGGTCTGCTGTCCATCCCGCTGGTGGGTCGGCTGACCGCGCGGGGGCAGCTGCGCAAGGCCGCCTGGCAGTCCACGCTGGGCTTCGTCGTGCTGGCCGGCGCCGTGACCCTGGTCTACAGCGGGACCGACGGTCTGGGGCCCGCGCTGGTCGCCGGTCTGCTGGGCGGCGTGCTGACCGCCCTGATGGTGAACGGGCTGCTGCCGTTCCTCGAGAGCGTCTTCGGCGTCATCACCGCGACCAGCCTGCTGGACTTCGCCGACCGGAACCACCCGCTGCTGCGCGAGCTCGAGTCCAAGGCCATCGGCACGTACAACCACTCCGTCATGGTCGCCACGCTGGCCAGCCGGGCCTGTCGGGCCATCGGCGCCGACGCCCTGCTGGCCGAGGTCATGGCGCTCTACCACGACATCGGCAAGGTCGCGAAGCCCTACTTCTTCGTCGAGAACCAGCTGGCGATCGCCAACCCGCACGACGAGCTGAACGACCCGCGGCAGAGCGCGCTGATCATCCAGCGCCATGTCACCGACGGGGTCGAGATGGCCACCGTCCACAAGCTGCCGCCCGAGATCGTCGACGGCATCCGCACCCACCACGGCACCACGGTCGTCGCCTACTTCTACCGCCAGGCGCTCAAGCGGTCCGAGGACGGTCTGGCGCCCGAGCCCGACGAGCAGTTCTTCCGGTACAAGGGACGGCGTCCCTTCACCCGCGAGCAGGCCGTCCTGATGCTGTCGGACTGCTGCGAGGGCGCGGTCCGCGCCGCGTCGTCCAAGGACGGCGGCATGTCCCGCGACACGATCAGCTCCATCGTGACCGGTCTCATCGGTGACCGGGTGGCCGACGGCCAGCTGGATGACTCCCCCCTCACCTTCTCGGACCTCCGTACGGTCGAGCAGTCCCTCATCGAGGCCCTGGAGGGCGTGTACCACCCGCGCATCCAGTACCCTAATGCGCCGAAGAAGAAGACCGACGAGGTCGTCGAGGCCGCTCGCAAGGAGACCGAGGCCGAGGCGAGGGCCGCCGAGAAGGCCGACGAGGCCCGGGCCAGGGCAGCCGTGGGCGAGCAGGACGGCCGCGGCGACAGCTGATCGTCAGCGGTCCCCTGCCACCGCATCCGGCACGCCGGGGCCCGCGCCCGCTACGTTGACGGCATGGCAACAGGCGCAGAGACCCTGGTACGAGCCCTCGAGCGGATCGGCGTGTCCGTCGTGTTCGGGGTGCCCAGCCGTCCGACCCTGCGGATGGTCGTCCAGCTGCGGGCACAGGGCGTCCGGTTCGTCGCGACCCACAGCGTGGGGGCGGCGATCTCCGCGGCCGACGGTTATGGCCGCCGGACCGCCAAGGTCGGCGTGGTGCTGGGCGCGGCCAGCCCCGGGTCCCTGGCCGACACCGTCGAGGCCGCCGAGGCCGCGGCCGCCGAGGTCCCCCTGCTGCTGCTGGAGGTCACCGGGACCCCGGCACGTCTGCCGGGTCCGCCCCGACCTGCCGCGGAGGTCCCGCGCGTCGAGCCCCGCCACGCCCGTGCGCTGACCGACCTGTCCCCCACCGACGACATCGCTGCGGTGGTCCGCGCGGCGCGCAACACCGCGACGACCAGCCCGTCGGGGCCCGTCGTGCTACGGCTGGCGCCGGGGCTGCTGCAGGCCGCCGTCGCGCCCGAGCCCGAGGAGGAGGCGGGCGAGCCGGCACCCCGGCCGACCGCCAAGCCGGTCGAGCACGTGCAGCTGCGACGTGCCGGCAACCTGGTCGACGCCTCACAGCACGTCCTGATCTGGGCCGGGGGCGGGGCCCTGCGGGCAGGCGCCGGCGGCGCCGTGGCCGAGCTGGTCGAGAAGATCGGTGCGCCGGTCCTGACCACCGTCCAGGCCGCCGGGCTGCTGCCCGCCCGGCATCCCTGCCTGGTCGGGCTCCCGCCGCACCTGCCGCAGGTCGGTGCGATCTGGGACAACGCCAACCTGGTCATCGCCATCGGCACCGACTTCGACGAGGAGGCCACCCAGGGACTGCGGATGCCCGAGCCGGAGAACCTGATCGCCATCAACGTCGACGCCGTCGACGCCGGCCGCCACTACCGTCCCGACGTGCTGCTGCGGGGCGACGCGAAGGTGCTGACCAAGGCGTTGGCCGACACGATCAGCTACCGGGGCGGCACCGCGGTGGTGCGGTCGCGGCTGCAGGAGGTCCGCAACTCCACACGGGCTGCGCTGCGCGAGAGCGACCCCCACGAGATGGCGTTCCTGGACGCGCTGGGCAGCGCGCTGCCGGACCGCACGACGGTCGTCGCCGACCCCTGCGCCGCCGGCCGGTGGCTGGCGGCGTTCCACGAGTGGACGCTGCCCCGGACCCTGCTGTTCCCCACCGACGTGGAGGTGCGTGGCTACGCGCTGTCCGCCGCCGTCGGCGCCGCCGCGTCCGGCACCACCGAGCCGGTGGTCGCCGTCATCGGTGACCAGGGCCTGATGGCCAGCCTGGGCGAGCTGATGGTGCTCGCCCGCGAGAAGCTGCCCCTGACCGTCGTCGTGGTCGACGACGGCGGGGCCGGTCGGCTGCGACCCGGCCTGGTCGAGCTGGGCATGGACCCCACCGCCATGGACCGGCCGGGCCCCGACCTGGCCGCCACCGCCCGGACCTTCGGGCTGCGGGCCGACGCCATCGACGTGATGGGTGAGGAGCTGACGACGGCGCTGCGGGCCCACATCGCCGCGCCGGACCCGACGGTGCTGGTCGTGCAGGCCCGGCTGGCCCAGCCGCCCACCGACGTCAGCCGCTGGTACCGGCTGGAGACCGAGCGATGACCGCCCTGGGCGCGGTCGTCTTCGACTGGGGCGGCACGCTGGCCGTCCACCAGCCGGTGGAGCTGCTGGACCTGTGGCGGACCGCCGCACGGATCCTGTCGCCCGAGGACGAGGAGTCGCTGACCCAGCGGCTCGTGGCCGTCGACCAGCGGGTCTGGGCCCGGACGTTGTCCACGATGCGCTCGGTGCGGCTGATGGACATCGTGCGCGAGGCCTCCGAGGAGGTCGGGCTGGACGTCGCCCAGGCGGTCATCTCAGCGGCGCAGGACGCCCATCTGGACGACTGGACCCGCACGATCACCCACCATGTGTCGGCACGTGAGGTCCTGCTGGACGCCCGGGAGCGGGCGCTGGCGGTGGGCCTGCTGTCCAACACCCACTGGCCGCGGTCATACCACGAGCACTTCCTGACCCGCGACGGCCTGATCGACCTGTTCGACGCACGCCTGTACACCTGCGAGATCGACTGGATGAAGCCGCACCCCGAGCCGTTCGAGAGCATCGCCTACCGGCTGGACACCCCGATGGAGGCCTGCCTGTTCGTCGGCGACCGGCCGGTGGACGACATCCAGGGGGCGGCTGATGTCGGGATGCAGACGGTCTGGATCGCCAACGACCACGCCCCCGGCGACGGGACGGTCGCCGACCACGTGATCGACGACCTGTCCCAGCTGCCGGCGCTGCTGGAGCGGCTGACCGACCCCCGCAGGGGCTGACCGGCCGCTAGTCGCCCAGCCGGAAGCCCAGGTCCGCGGGGGTGTCCTCGATGTCCATCTGGGCCTTCTGCAGCTTCCCGGCGTAGTCCCAGTTGACCGACTGCCAGCGGGTGAACTGGTCGATGACCCACATGCCGGACTGGCGCGAGCCGTTGCCCGACTTGCCGTTCCCGCCGAACGGCAGATGTGCCTCGGCGCCGGACGTCGAGTTGTTGATCGACGTCATCCCGGCGCTGATCTGCTCGGCGAACCGGAAGGCGTTGACCGGGTCGGTGGTGTAGATCGAGGAGGACAGGCCGTAGCCGTGGCCGTTGGCCAGCTCGATGGCCTCCTCGAACGTCGCGAAGGTCCCGACCCCGACGATGGGGCCGAACGTCTCGTTCAGGTACAGCTCGTCCTTGGCGGTGATGCCGTCGACGATCGTGGGGTGCATGAAGATCCCCGCGTCGGGGTCGCCCACGAACCCCTCGCGGGGGTTGTCGGCGGTGATCCGGCCGGTGCCGGTCGAGCCGTGCAGCGTGTGGTGCCCCTCCACGGCGTCCAGCCACCGCTCGGCGTTGTCGCAGAAGCGCTGGCTGATCATCGGGCCGTACAGGACCCGGCTGTCCATCGGGTCCCCGACCACGGCCGCCCGCGTCGCCTCGTCGAAGCGCCGCAGGAACTCGTCGTGGATCGACTCGTGGACGAACACGGTGCCCAGGGAGGTGCAGCGCTGGCCGGCCGTGCCGAACCCGCTGAACAGCGCGCCCTCCACGGCGAGGTCCAGGTCGGCGTCGGGCATGACGACCAGCGGGTTCTTGCCGCCCAGCTCCAGGCACGGCGTCTGCAGGTGCCGTCCGGCCAGCTCACCCAGCTTGCGACCGACCTCGACGGACCCGGTGAAGCCGATCTTGTCCACGACCCCGGCCTCGAGGCCCTTCTCGATCCCCTCGAACGTGGAGGGGCCGTCGGCCAGCACCAGGTTCAGCACGCCCTCGGGCAGCCCGGCGGCCCAGAACAGCTCAGCGGTGGCCTGGGCGCTGGCGGCGGCGTACTCGGCCGGCTTCCAGGTCACGGTGTTGCCGCACAGCAGGGCCGGGACCAGGTACCAGCTGGGCACCGCGACGGGGAAGTTCCCGGCGGTGACGATCACCAGCGAGCCGACCGGACGGCGGAAGGTGAACAGCTGCTTGTCCGACATCTCCGACGGGACGGTCTGGCCGTACAGCCGGCGCCCCTCCCCCAGGAAGAAGTCGCACGTGTCGACCATCTCCTGCACCTCACCGAGGGCCTCGGGGTACGGCTTGCCGATCTCGCGCGTCACCAGGGTGGCGAGGGCCTCCTTGTTGGCCTCTATGATCCGCCCGATCTGCTGGATCACACGGCCGCGGGCGGGAGCGGGCTTCGCCGCCCACGCCGCCTGGGCCGCCTTGGCCGCCCGGGCGCCGGCCAGCACCGTCTGGGCGTCACCCAGCGCGACGTCGGCGACGTGGTCGGCAAGGTTGGAGGGGCTGTGCAGCGACACGACGCCGCCGGGTGATCCCTCGACGGGGTGTGCGTTGATGACGGAGGTCACGGTACGGGCCATGGTGGGGCTCCTGTGATGTGGGTGGTGTCGGGTACGGGGTGGCGTCGTTGGGCGTCGGGCGGTCAGCGGAGGCCGGCGATGACGCGGTCCAGGGCCGCGACGGCCAGGTCCAGCTCGTCGGTCGTGACAGCCAGGGAGGGACGGAAGCGCAGCGTCCGGTCACCACAGCCCAGCATGAGGACGTGCTCGTCGGTCATCAGCCGGGCGGTGATGGTGTCACGCGTGGCTGCGTCGGGCACGTCGACCGCGCACAGCAGGCCGCGTCCGCGGACGTTGCTGACCACGTCGGGGTGGCTGGCTGCCAGCTCCTCCAGACGTCCGAGCAGGTGCGCGCCCTTGTCCTTCGCCGCGGTGATCAGGTCCTGCTCCTCGACGATCTCGAGGATGCGGCGGGCCCGCACCATGTCGGTCAGGTTGCCGCCCCAGGTCGAGTTGATGCGGCTGGACACGGCGAACACGTTGTCGGGGACCTCGGTGACCCGTCGGCCGGCCATCACTCCGCAGACCTGCAGCTTCTTGCCGAACGCGATCACGTCGGGCTCAAGGCCCATGCCCTGGTGCGCCCAGGCATGGCCGGTGATCCCGGCGCCGGTCTGCACCTCGTCCAGGACGAACAGGGCGTCGTGGGCGTGTGCCATGTCCTGCAGCCGGCGCAGGAACTCGGGCCGCAGGTGGTTGTCGCCACCCTCACCCTGGATCGGCTCGACGATGACGCAGGCGATGTCGTGGGGGTACCGGTCGAAGGCCGCCTGTGCCTCGCACAGCGCCTCGCCCTCCTGCAGCTCGATGGCTGCACGGTTCGCAGCGACCGGATGGGTGACCTGGGGTGCGGCGATCCGTGGCCAGTCGAACTTGGGGAAGCGCGCGACCTTGTTCGGGTCGGTGTTGGTCAGGGACATGGTGTAGCCGCTGCGGCCGTGGAACGCGCCCGTCAGGTGCATCGCGCGCCCGCCGGCGGCGGCACGCCCGTGCATGGCGTTGTGCCGTGACTTCCAGTCGAACGCGACCTTCAGCGCGTTCTCCACGGCCAGGGCGCCACCCTCTACGAAGAAGTAGTGCGGCAGCGCCGGGTCACCGAGCACGCGGGCGAGCGTGTCGACGAACCGCGCCATCGGGACGGTGTAGACGTCGGAGTTGGCTGGCTTGTTCATCGCCACCTCCAGCAGCTCGTCCCGGAACGTCGGGTCGTCCACCAGACCCGGAGGGTTCATCCCCAGCGGTGAGGAGGCGTAGAAGGTGAAGACGTCCAGGTAGCGGGTGCCGTCCCGGGCGTCGACCAGCCACGACCCCGACGAGGCCTGCGTGTCGAGCACCATCGGGTAGCCGTCGACGAGCACGTGGTCACGGAGGGAGTCATGGACGTCATCTGGGCGCATGGCGTCAGTGTGGACGCACTCGTCGTCGGTCATCGCCGACGGTACGTGGAGCCGCCGGTCTAGTATTGACGATCCGTCGACTGCAACTGGACATGGAGGTGGTGCGCATTGGACGGCATCGATCGGCAGATCGTGCAGGCCCTGGTCGACGACGCCCGTCTGTCCATGGCCGAGGTGGGCCGGATGGTGGGGCTCAGCCGCACGGCCGCGCTGGCACGTGTCCGTCGGCTGGAGGACGCTGGCGTCATCACCGGCTACCACGCAGCGGCCCGCTACCCCGAGGACCCCGGTCGCCATGTCGCCCGGGTCGGGATCCAGACCGACACGCGGGACACCGTACGCTACGTGCGGCGTCTGGCGACCCTGGAGGGGTTCCGCGAGGCGGAGACCACCGCCGGCGCCTTCGACCTGCTCGTGCGGTTCGAGGCACCCACGTCACAGGAGCTGGACGCGCTGCTGGACGAGGTCAAGTCGTGGCCGACGACGACCCGGACGACGACGTTCGTCGTGCTGCGCCGGTACGGCGCGGGGTCGTAGGCCCCGTCGCAGGGCGGTCCTGGGCCCGCGTCACTGGATCGAAACCGCAACGGCACCATCCCGCCACAGCCGCTGCCTACGGTGTGGTCCTCGGCGGTCGAGCCCTCAGCGGTCGGCCGTCGGACGGCCACGGTGGGCTATCGGCTCGGCCCACTGTGGCCGACTCCGGACCCGACAGGCCGTCTCAGCCGCGGATCGTGCCGGTGGTGTCGAACCCGTCGAGGTCGATCCTGGTGCCGACCTGCAGCTCCGACCCGTCGGGGGCCCGGCTGACGGCGCTCCCCTCGATCGCCTTGGCCCGGTACATGGCACGGTCGGCGCGGGTCAGCAGGGCTGTGACCGACTCGCCCTCCTGTCGGGACGCCAGCCCCAGGGAGACGCTCTGGCTGACCATGGCGTCCCCGACGACGATGGGCCGACGGAAGGCCGAGACGATACGGCTGGCGACCAGGTCCAGCGATGCGGGTACGTCGTCCGCCTCGACCACGACCACGAACTCATCACCGCCCATCCGCCCGACCATGTCGTCGGGACGCACGGCCGAACGGATCCGGCTGGCCGACTCGCGCAGGACGATGTCACCAGCGGCGTGACCGAGCTGGTCGTTGGTGGACTTGAACTGGTCGAGGTCCAGGAAGATGACGCCCAGCGGCCCGACCGTGGCAGCGACCCACTCCTCAAGGCGTGGACGGGTGTGGAACCCGGTGAGGGGGTCCAGCGAGGCCATGAACGCCACGTCGACCAGCCGGTGGATGCGGGACAGGTCCACCAGCAGCCCCAGCCAGCCCAGGTCCTGACCGTCCTCCAGCACGTTGCGGGTGAACGATGCCTGCAGCACGTGCCGACGCCCGGTGTCGTCGGTGGTCACCAGCCGCTCCATGACGAAGGGGTGGCGACGGGTCAGGCGGCGCCTGAGGTCGGCCACCTGCCCCTCGGGGGTGTCTGACAGCCACCCCTCGCCGAGCTCCTCGGCCACGTCACGGTTGCGCAGCCCCGACCACCCCGGGGAGGCCCAGGTGAGCGCGCCCTCGGGGGTCACGTCGATGGCGATGACCCGCTCGCTCAGCAGCCGTCGGCCCAGCTGCACCTCGGGCGTGATGTCGGTCAGCAGGATCAGGATCTCGGACGGCGCCGGCCCGATGGGGTGCACGGTCCGGCGCAGCCAGCAGGGTCGGTCCTCCAGGTGGTGTGCCACCTCGGTGGACTCGGGTGTCCCGCCGTCGGCGAGGGTGCGACGTTCCTCGTCCCGGACACCGCCGAGCACCCGGAAACGGTCGACGTCGTCGTCTGCGCCGGTGCACAGGTCCCGCCAGGGCTGGTTCAGCTCGATGAGCGCACCGGAGGGAGTGGCGAGGGCTGCCGCGTGGGGCAGCGCCCTGACCACCTCGATCCCACCACCACGTGTCGTCATCGCGCCACCTGCATCGCTCGGAGTGAACTATCATGAACGATGTTCAGTCAGGCTAGCACGTCGTAGCGGCAATCCACAACGACGTCGTGTCGTCGGGTGGCGGGATCACCCCGCCCAGGTCACCAGGCCCGTGTCGGCCCAGCTGCGCAGGTCCTCGTGCGTCGGCACGACCCGTGCGGTCAGACCGTACTCCCCTGTCGTGTCCAGCGGGATGCGCGTGCGGTAGCGGCCGCCGCCCTCTTCCTGCAGCACCACGATGTCGCCGTCGGTGATCGTGCCGTCGGCGCTGATCGGACCGTGGACGATCTCGACGCGCACCTCCTCGGGCGCGACGGGACCCAGCGAGACGTCCACCACGACATCGCGTTCATCGCCGATGACCCCGACGGTGTGGTCGATGCTGACGTCGCTGATCGACACCGACCCCCAGTGGGTGGCCAGGTGGCCCCGCCAGGCCGCCAGCTCGAGCGCCCGTCGGCCGCCGTCTGCGGTCAGGCGCATGGCGCGCTGCGCCAGCGGCGTGTACAGCTGCGTGGCGTAGTCCTGCACCATTCGGGTGGCCAGGACCTTGGGGCCCAGCGTGGTCAGGGAGGCCCGCACCCGCGCCAGCCAGCGCCGCGGCAGCGGACCGTCGGTCCGGTCGTAGAACAGCGGGATCATGGTCCGCTCCAGCAGGTCGAACAGCGCCGCGGCATCGGCGGCATCCTGCTGGTGGGGGTCGGGGTGGTGCGTGCGGCCCCCGATGGCGAACCCGTTCTCGGCCCGGCTGCCGTTCGCAGGCTCGTACATCTCGTCCCACCAGCCGTCCAGGACGCTTGCGTGCAGGCCGCCGTTCAGCACGGACTTCTCGCCGCTGGTGCCGCTGGCCTCGTGCGGCCGGCGCGGGTTGTTCAGCCACACGTCGGCGCCGGCCAGCATCGACCGGGCGATGCGCATGTCGTAGTCCTCGATGAACAGCACACGTCCGCGCACCGCCGGGTCCTGGCTGAAGTGGACGATGTCGCGGATCAGCCCCTTGCCGCCGTCGTCCTTGGGATGGGCCTTGCCGCTGAAGATGAACTGCACCGGGCGGTCGGTCGAGGCCAGGATGTCACGCAGCCGGTCCGGCTGGCTAAGCAGCAGCGTCGCGCGCTTGTACGTGGCGAACCGCCGCGCGAACCCGATCGTCAGGGCGTCGGGGTCGAAGATCGAGTCGGTCCATGCCAGGTTGCC
>JBFKGB010000057.1:0-12568 GCA_041633535.1 Euzebya sp.
CGCGATCCACGTGCTGGTCCCCGACACCGCCCACCTGCAGGGGGTCATGGACCTGCTGGACGAGGGGGATCTGGGTCTGCGTGCCCTCCACGTCCGTCCGGTCGGCGCGGGCGTGGTGCTGCAGGTTACGGTGAGGGGGACCACGACGGAGGTGACGGCCTTGCGCGACCGGCTGACAGGCCACCACGGCACCGCGGGGACGGCGGTGGAGACCGGCAGCGGCGCCCCGGACGGTGACTGATGACCTTCACCGACCGACGGGATGCGGGGCGGCAGCTGGCCGAGGCGCTGCAGCAGGGCGGACACCGCCCGACCGTGGTGCTGGCACTCCCCCGGGGCGGTGTGCCCGTCGCGGTCGAGGTCGCGGCCCTGCTGGGCGCACAGCTGGACGTCCTGGTCGTGCGCAAGCTGGGCCTGCCCGGGCAACCCGAGCTGGCGATGGGCGCGATCGGTGAGGACGGCGTGCGGGTCATGAACGCCGGCGTCGTCCGGCAGGCCGGCGTCACGGCGGCCGCCGTCGAGCGGGTCGTGCAGCACGAGGCCGCCGAGCTCGACCGCCGCGTGCAGGCCTACCGGGGTGGGCGACCGGCGGCCGTGGTGGAGGGGCGGGACGTCGTCGTCGTCGACGACGGCCTTGCGACCGGGGCGACCGCCCAGGCGGCGGTCGAGGTGGTCCGCGCGCACGGTGCCCGGCACGTCACGCTGGCCGTCCCGGTCGGGTCACGCGAGGCCGTCGCACGCCTTGCCGCCGTGGCCGACGACGTGGTCTGCCCCGACGTACCCCGCCACTTCCGCAGCGTCGGCGACCACTACGCGGACTTCACCCAGGTCGAGGACGCGACGGTCGTCCGCCTGCTCGCGGGGGCCTGACCCACCCCTCCCCCGCATGGCCCTGCCTGTACGGCCCCTGCACGCTCTTCTCCGCACGGCCCCGCGCACGCCCCCTCTGCACGGATTGACCACTCCGGGACGTGAGGTCACCGCACCCGCAGCGATCGCCGCAGGTCAGCGCCCATCCCGCACACGGATCGACCAGCCTGTTCACCTGGGGCCAGGACGATCGTGGTCGATCCGTGCGGCTGGGCGACGGCCGGGGCTGGGCCGGGGCTGGACGGGCCGGGCCGGGGCTGGCCGGGGCGCGTCAGATCGTGCCGGTGGCGTCCAGGACGAAGGCCAGGGTGCGGGCCTCGTCCTTCCAGGCCTCGTAGCGCCCCGAGGGGCCACCGTGCCCGGCGCCCATCTCGGTCTTGAACACGATGGGGCGCTTGCCGGTCGATACGGCACGCAGGCGGGCGACCCACTTCGCGGGCTCGTGGTAGCTGACGCGGGGGTCGTTCAGGCCGGCCGTGACGTAGATCGCGGGGTAGTCGGCTGCCACGGTGTTGTCGTACGGGGAGTAGCTCAGCATGTAGCTGGCCCAGGGCTCCTCCCTCGGGTCGCCCCACTCCTCCCACTCGGTGACGGTCAGGGGGAGGGTGGGGTCGCTCATCGTCGTCACGATGTCCACGAACGGGACCTCGGCGACGACGCCGGCGAAGCGCTCGGGACGCATGGTCATGCAGGCGCCCACCAGCAGCCCGCCGGCCGATCCCCCTCGGATCACCAGCCGGTCGGGCGCCGACCAGCCCGTGGCCACCAGGTGGTCGGCTGCCGCCAGCGTGTCGGTGAAGGTGTTGCGCTTGTTCAGCAGCTTGCCGTCCAGGTACCAGCGGCGGCCGCCCTCCCCTCCTCCACGTGGGTGGACCAGGGCGAACGTCATGCCGCGGTCCAGCAGCGACAGCCGGGCGACGCTGAAGTACGGCGGGACGGAGATCTCGTAGCTGCCGTACCCGTACAGCAGGCACCCGGCGCTGCCGTCGACGGGCGTGTCGACGTGCCGGACGACGTCCACGGGGATGCGGGTGCCGTCCTCGGCGGTCGCCCAGATCCGCTCAGCGGTGTAGGCGTCCAGGTCGACGTTGGGCGTGGGCTGCTGCTTGATCAGCGTCTGCTCGCCGGTCCGGACGTCGACGTCCAGGATGCGGCTGGGGGTGGCCATCGACTCCACCGAGACGCGCAGGACATCGGTGTCGTAGGTGCGGTTGCCGGCGAACCCGATGGTGTGCGGCTCGTCGCTGGCGTCGACCACACGGTCGGAGCCGTCACGGAACAGCACCCGCATGCGGGGCTGGGCGTCGACCCACTCGTGGATGACGAGGTGTCCGGCGAACGGCTGGACCCCGTCGATCATGCGGCCGGCCCGGTGCGGCACCAGCTCGGTCCACTCCCCAGGGGTCGCCGGGTCGGCGGTCATGATGCGGAAGTCCTCGGCGTCCAGGTTCGTGTGGACGGTCAGCACGTCGGCGTCGGGTCCGCCCCAGTGGTCGACGTCGTACTCCACACCCGTCTCGCGCGGACGGACGCACACGGGGTCGGCGGTCGGGTCGGCCGCGGGGACCAGCCACTGCTCGCTGGTGATCTTCGAGCCGCTGCTGATGATGATCCACTCGTCGGAGAGGGTCGAGCCGACGCCCACGAAGAAGCGCTCGTCATCGTCGGTCCAGACGATCTGGTCCTCGGCCTGCGGGGTCCCCATGCGGTGGCGCATGACCCGGTAGGGCCGCTCGGTGGCGTCGGGCAGCATGTAGAAGAACCACTGCCCGTCCGCCGACCACGCCGACGCCCCGGACTTCGTCTCGGTGAGGACGTCCTCCAGGTCCGTGCCCGCCTCGATGTCGCGGAACCGGATGGTGTAGCGCTCGGACCCGTTGGTGTCGGCCGACCAGGCGGCGACGGTGTGGTCGGGGCTGACGTTGAGCATCCCGAGGGAGAAGAACTCGTGCCCCTCCGCCTCGACGTTGACGTCCAGGACCAGCTGCTCGTCGGCGGTCTCGGCGCTGCGGCCGCGGCAGTGGATGGCGTAGGCCTTCCCCTCCTCGGTGCGGCGCTGGTACCACCAGTCGTCGTCGCGGACCGGCGGGGAGTCGTCGGTCTCCTGCACCCGCGACTTGATCTCGCCGAAGACCGCGTCGACGGTGTCCTGCCGCTGCGCGAACCAGTGGTCGGCCACGGCGTTCTCGGCCTCGAGGTAGCTGATCGTGTCCGGGTCCTCCCGGTCCAGCATCCACGCGTAGTCGTCGACCACGTCGCCGGTGGGGCGGGCCCAGGTGTGGGGGACGCGCTTGGCGGCGGGGATCTTCGGGGCGTCGGTCGTCATGGCCGACAGCGTAGGGCCGCAGCTCCGGTCCGGCGGTGGCGCCCTGGCGGCCCCCATTCGGCGCCCCCCGTTCGGCGCCCCCCGTTCGGCACGATCGGGGCCCAACTCGTCCATAGGCGACGTTCGGCACGATCTGCGGCTGGCGTCGCGCCCCCCCGTCCGGCACGATCGGGGCCCAAATCGTCCATAGCCGAGTTCGGCCCCGATCGCGTCGGAAGGTGGCGCGGCATCGGACCCGGGCGCCACGGTTAGGCTGCGCCGGCATGAGGACCTTCTTCGCGCCGGAGCGGCTCGAGACGCCGACGTTCACGATCCGCCGGTACGCCCAGGGCGACGGGGCTGCGCTCAACGCCGCGACGCAGTCCTCCTACGAGCACCTGCGCCCGTGGATGGCGTGGGCGACCGACACGCGGTCGGTGGAGGAGTCCGAGGCGTCTGCTCGCCGGTTCCTCGCCCAGCACCTGACCAACGTCGACTTCACCATGGGGGTCTGGTCGCCAGACGACACGACGCTGCTGGGCGGGACCGGGTTCCACCCGCGCGGACGTCAGGTGGAGGAGGGGACGGCCGAGATCGGCATGTGGATCCGCGGCGACCGGGCGGGGCAGGGCCTCGGGACCGCCGTGCTGCAGGCCATGCTGCGCTGGGGCTTCGAGGACTGGCCCTGGGAACGGCTGGACTGGCGGTGCGACGCCGACAACCACGCCTCACGCCGGACGGCGGAGAGGGCGGGCATGCGGCTCGAGGGGACTTTCCGCGGCGAGAAGGCAGAGGTGGGCGAGGGTCGACGCGACACCCTCGTCCTCGGCCTGACCCGACTGGACGCGCGCGGCTGACCCCCCGGTCACCCCGCGGTGACGATCTGTGTGAAACGTGGCCGTCAGATCATCGATCCGTCGGCCTATAGCCAGCCGTGGTGACGAAGCGCACAGTGTTGGGGTATCCACCGACACAGGGGAGATCCATCATGAGCGCAGTGACTGATCGCATCCAGATCATCAACCTGGTCCACGACCGGGCCTCGGAGCTGGAGGGCTTCCGCGTCATCGCCAAGGACGGCGAGGCCGGGACGGTGCACGGTGACCAGGACGCCGTGGACGACCGCCACATCGTCGTGCACGTGGGGAACAAGCTGTTCGGGCACGACGTCGTCGTCGAGTCCGACGTCATCACCACCATCGACCTGGACGCCAAGGAGATACACGTCGACCGGATCGCCGACTGGGTGAAGTCCTCACCGAACGCGAAGCACTTCAAGGGCAGCTAGCGAGCTGCCCGTCGCGGCGGGGGTCCGATCCGGGCCCCCGCCGTCGCATGTCACGGCTACATGTTGGTCCGGCCGGCGAAGGCACGGCCGAGGGTCACCTGGTCGGCGTACTCGAGGTCCC
Organism: Euzebya sp.; assembly: GCA_041633535.1. Lineage (GTDB taxonomy): Bacteria > Actinomycetota > Nitriliruptoria > Euzebyales > Euzebyaceae > Euzebya. Next base: position 4,585 of record JBFKGB010000057.1, read on the forward strand.
CGCCGACGGGCAGGCCGCTGGCGATCCGGGTGATGCTGACCCCCAGCTCGCCGATCTGTCGCCGCAGGTAGCTGGCCGTCGTCTCGCCGTCCACGGTCGGGTTCAGGGCGAGGACGACCTCGGTGATCGGCTCCTCACCCAGCCGACGGACGAGCTCGGCGATGTGCAGCTTGTCGGGGGTGATCCCGTCGATCGGCACGATCAGCCCGCCGAGCACGTGGTAGCGCCCACGGAACTCGCCGGTCTTCTCGATCGCCTGGACGTCCTTGGGCTCGGCGACGACGCACAGGACCTCGTCGATGCGCTTGCCGTCCCGGCAGATGCGGCACTCGTCGGCCTCGGCCACGTTGAAGCACCGCTTGCAGAAGTGGACGCCGCGCGCCGCGGACAGGATCGCGTCGGCCAGCCGCTCGGCGTCCGCCCGGTCCACGCCCAGCAGGTGGAAGGCCAGCCGCTGGGCGCTCTTGGGTCCGACGCCCGGCAGACGGCCGAGCTCGTCGATCAGGACCTGGACCGGACCTTCGTACACGCCTAGATCAGGCCCGGCGGCAGCCCGAGGCCACCGGCGATGCCACCCATGAGCTCGCCCTCGAGCTCCTTGGAGGCACGCACGGCCTCGTTGCAGGCTGCCAGGATCATGTCCTGCAGCATCTCGACGTCCTCGGGGTCCACGGCGTCGGGGTTGATGGTGATCGACATGAACTCGCCGGCACCGTTGACCACGGCCTCGACCATGCCGCCACCGGCGGAGCCCTTGACCTCCTTGGCCGCGAGCTCCTCCTGCGCCTTCTGCATCTTCTTCATCATGGCCTGCGCCTGGCGCATCATGGCCTGCTGGTTGCCCATCGTGTGCTCCTCGTGTACGTCGCTGCCGGGCGAGCGTAACCGAACCGGTCGATCACGCTGCCAGGGTCAGCTGCGGGTGTCGCTGACGACCTCCGCGCCGAGCCCTGCGGTCAGGACCCGGATGGCTTCATCATGTGCTTCGTCGTCGGTCACGACGTCGCCGGCGGCCTCTGCTGCTTCGTGGTTGATGACCGCCGACGCCTCGTCATCAACCACCACCTGGGGCGGATCAGCCGTGTCGTCGCCGACCACCGCCCTGACCCGGTAGCGGGTACCGACCACAGAGGCCACGATCTCGGCGATCGTCTTGGCGTTGTCGCTCTCCTCGGCCTGGCTGGCGTGGAAGTCGAACGGGAACTGCAGCACCAGCGCACCGTCGCTGATCGCCACCGGTGAGCCCTGGCCGACGATCGCGCTGAGCCGCTTCGACTTCTGACCGAGGGTGGTCAGGATGGCGGGCCAGGCGTTGGTCACGGCCTCGAGGTCGCCCGCCTTCCCGGCCGGGGCGGTCCTGGTCGCCGCCGGCTGGTCGGCCGGCGCGGGTTCGGGGGCCGGCTGCGTCGGCGGCTCCGGCGTGGGATCGGGCGCGGGGTCGGGCGCGTCGGCCGTGACGACCGGCGGCTCGGCCACCGCAGGCTCGGGCTCGGGTGCCGCCGGCTCAGGCTCTGGCTCGGCCACCGCAGGCTCGGGCTCGGGCTCGGGCTCGGGCTCGGGCTCGACCTGGGCGACCACCGGCGCGGACGGCTCGGGCGTCACCACAGGCTCGGGCGCCGAGGCCGTGACGGGTGCCGCGACCGGCGCGGATGCGCCGGCGGGTGCGGGCTGGCGGGCCGCCTGCTCGATCTGTGCGGCCAGGCGGTCGATGCGGGCCGCGACGGCCTCGGGGTCCCCGCCGGCGACGGGGAGGGCGGCCTTGGCCAGCGCGATCTCGAGAGGCAGCTGGGTGTTGCCCCGCCGCATCTTGGGCTGGGCGTCGTTCAGCAGCTCGACCGCGCGCAGCAGGTCGGCGGTGCCGGTGCGCTGGGCCTGGGCGACCAGCTCGGCCACACGGTCGGGGGTGGCGTCGACCAGCCCGGCGTCGGGCGCCGCCGACAGCAGCACCAGTGAGCGCAGGTGGTCCACCGCGTCGGTGGCGAACTGCCGCAGGTCGGTGCCGGAGTCCGCGATGTGCTGGACCAGCTGCAGCAGCCCGGCGACGTCGGAGGTGACCAGCAGGTCGGCCATGCGGTCCAGCAGGTTGGCGGGGACCGACCCCAGGACGTCGGCGACCCCCTGCGGCGTGATCACCGGTCCGGTGAACGCGACGACCTGGTCCAGCACCGACAGGGTGTCACGCGCCGAGCCGTCCCCGGCCCGCACGATGGACTGCAGCGAGTCCCCCTCGAACGTGAAGCCCTCGAGCTCGGCGATGTGGCGGCAGTGGGCCGCCAGCTCGGCGGCGGGGATGCGCCGCAGGTCGAAGCGCTGGGTCCGCGACAGCACCGTCGGCAGGACCTTGTGCGGCTCGGTCGTGGCGAAGACGAAGACGACGTGGTCCGGTGGTTCCTCGATCGTCTTCAGGAAGGCGTTCCACGCCTGGTTCGACAGCATGTGGCACTCGTCGACGATGTAGACCTTGATGCGGGCCTGGGCCGGCGAGAACGCCACCCGGTCCCGCAGGTCGCGGACGTCGTCCACACCGTTGTTGGAGGCCGCGTCGATCTCGATCACGTCCGGGCAGGTGCCCTGCCGGATCGCGGTGACGATCGGGTCGTCGGCCGGCGGGGTCGACGTGGGCCCCTCGCTGGCGTTGAGCGCCATCGCCAGCAGCCGGGCCGAGGAGGTCTTGCCCGTCCCCCGGGGACCGGTGAACAGGTAGGCGTGGTGCCACGAGCCCGTGTCGACGGCCCGGGCCAGCGTCGTGGTCACGTGGTCCTGCCCGACCACCTCGGCGAAGGAGCCGGGGCGGTACTTGCGGTACAGGGAGACGTGCGCCACGCGGGCGGCCCTTCCTCTTCAGCGGATGACGACGGGTCGCACCATACGGCGACGGTGTGACACCGCACGATCCGGGTGCTGGGACGACCACCCCGTCGGGGCGCTCGCCCCACAACGGGGTCCGCCGCGGGCACCACCGGACGGGCTCGCGGCTGCTCCGTGGCACCCGTCACAAACCGCTTATGGCTGCTGCCTTCCGGCCCTGACCAGGTTCACAGCGTGACGTCGCACGGGACCTCGAACCCGCCCGGTGCTGACCACGGCGGGGTCCTGAAGCCTAGCCGCACGACCGCCCGATGTCGACCGCGACCGGGACGACACCCCACCACTCACCCGCCGAGGACGGCCACCGCGCCGGCCAGGTCCTCGACCCCCAGGACGGCCATGTCTCCCGCGACCGCGCGGGCCGCCTCGACCTGCGCCGCGGCGACCAGGAACACGTCGGCACCGGCGCGCTGGGCTGCCAGCACCTTGTCCTCCACCCCGCCGACCGCGCCGACGGTCCCGTCATCCGACAGCGCCCCCGTCCCCGCGATCAGGCGGCCGCCCGCGATGTCGTCGGGCGACGCCAGGTCCGCGACCGCCAGCGCGATCAGCAGACCCGCCGACGGGCCACCGACCCCGGAGGAGTCCACGGTCACCCGCGACGGCGACAGCTGGCTGTCCACGGCGGCCAGCCCCAGCCCGACCGCCAGCGCCTCGGTGTCGTCGAACAGCTGCTCCTGCTCGGCGATGAAGTCCGCCTCGGACATCCCGCCGAGCACCGCTGCCCTCGAGACCACCTGCGCCTCGGTGTCCACCGCGGCCCGCAGCGCGTCGGCCAGGGTGGCGTCCTGCAGCTGCACCGTCGTGAACAGGAAGTCGCCGTGCACCGGCTCGACCCCCTCGATGACGACCGCATCGCCCAGGGGGAAGACCGGTCCTGGGGACAGCACGTACACGGGCATCGGCGCGGCCAGCGACAGCAGGCACAGCAGCGCGACGACACCTCCGACGACCAGCCGACCGGTGCGGCGGCGGGGTGACGGGAGGGCGGCGGGAGGAGCGGTGTCGGTCATCGGTTCAGGGGCGACACCCTCTACGGCGTCGACAGCCGCTATACTGCCGTGCTCACGCGCCCCCACCTGTGGGACGCACGTGAATGGAGTCGTCGCCTAGTCCGGCCTATGGCGCTGTCTTGGAATGGCAGTTGGGTAGCAATGCCCTCGGGGGTTCGAATCCCCCCGACTCCGCCACATCACCTCACCGGCTGCTCGAGCAGCCGGCCGTCGACCCCGACGACGGGGACGGCCAGCTTGCGCATCAGCAGCTCGGCCACCCGGGACACGGCCTGGCGGTTGCTGGTCGTCACGACGTCCAGGAGCCGCTCACCCCGTGGGCCGCGGTCACCGGCGTCGTAGGCGACGATCGCCTCGGCGTGGTGCGGTGCGATGACGGCGAGGGACCACTCGTCGGCCATCTCCTCGGACCCGGCCAGCCGGGTCGTGTGCCAGCGCGGCGTGACGACGTCGTCCAGACCGACACCGACGGCGCCGCAGAACGCGGCGGCGGGACGCAGCCGACCCAGACGCTCCTCCGGGGTGCCCCAGGGGCCCGGGGTCCCCGGGAAGGACCCCAGCACCAGCGGTGCCTCGCGGCTGAGGATGGCGCCCTGCTCGATCTTGGCGAACAGCCGCCGAGCGTGGGCCTCGGGCAGGCTCTGGTGGTCGGGGACGTAGCGGGTCAGGACCTCCCACGGGCCCGAGGACCGCTCGGGCTCGCCGGCCGGCAGCAGCGGCACCGAGGCCTTGGGGGCCCGCAGGTGCTGGGGCAGCGCGCCCGGGCGGCCGAAGAACCACCCCTGGGCGAGGGTGGCGCCCAGGTCACGTGCGCGCTGCAGGTCCTTGGCCGTCTCGATCCCCTCGGCCAGGACGGTCGCCCCGGTGCGCCCCGCGTGCTCGCGCACGGCCTCGATGACGCGAAGGTCCTCGGCGGTCAGCGTCGGCTGGCGGATGAAGCGGAAGTCCAGCTTGATCACGTCGGGGTTGACGAAGGGCATCAGCGCGAGGGACTCGCTGGTCGCGCCAACGTCGTCCAGGGCCACGCCCCACCACCGCTCGCGGGCCCAGCTGAGCCAGTGGATCAGCTCGGCCGGGCGCTCCAGCAGCGCGCGCTCGGTGACCTCAAGGACGACGCGCAGGTCGCGCTCGGCGTTCTTGAGGGTCAGGATCAGGTCCTCGGGCGCACGGGTCGCCACGACGTCGGGCTCGACGTTGACGAACAGGGTCAGGCCACCGCCGAACCCGGCCCGCATCGCGGTCTCCATCGCCTTGGCGCGGCACACCCAGTCCAGCTCGCGGACCATGCCGCAGTCACGCGCGGTCGCGAACAGCAGGTCGGGCCGCTCCAGCGCCGTGCCGGCGGGACCACGGGTCAGGGCCTCGTAGGCCAGGACCTCGCGGCTCTCCAGGTCGACGATCGGCTGGTAGACGGTGGTGATCGCGCGCTGCCGCAGGATCCGGTCGAAGTGCCGGGCCCGGCTGTAGGGCATGGCCGCCTGCAGGGGCGCCCGTGTGCGCTTGGCGTCCGACCGGGCCAGGGCACCGATGTCGGCGGTACTGGTCACTTACACGCCTCCTCCGTCTCGTGCTCTGTGGAGTCCATCGACACGGGACGGGCCGCCCTGAGCGTCCCACCGGCCTTTCTGGGCGAGGGTGGGTCAGACACCGCCCGCCAGGGTGGCGATCGCGCTGTCCAGGGCCTCGCCGTCGGGCAGCACCAGGTCCGCGCACGGCCGCCGGTTGGCGAGCAGCGAGCCGTTGCGCCCCGAGGCGTGGACGGCAGCCGGGTCGACCAGGCCCTGGGGGTCCGACAACGCCAGCAGCAGCTGCACCGACCGGTCGCTGGCGTGGCCGCCGGAGGGGCGGGGCACCCACAGCGGACGCCCCTCCGCGAGGGTTGCCCGGACCGCGTAGGCGACCAGCGAGGCGGGCGCCCCCGCGGTCAGCAGCAGCGCGTCGGCCAGCGCGCTGACGATGCGGTAGCGGGCGACGGCGGCGCCCTCAGTGGCCGGTGCGTCCGGAGGCTGCTCGCTGAGCAGGGCCCCGCCCGCGGCCAGGACCGCGTCGGCCAGGGCCGTGTCCTCAGGCTGGTCGACGCCGGTCGCAAGCACAGCGATGTGGCGCCCACCCGCGTGCACGGTCGTGCGGGCGACCAGCGCGTCGATGCCGGCACCCAGACCGGCGATCGTCACCAGGTCCCGGTCGACGGCACCCCGGACGGCGCGGGTGGCCACCGCGGTGGCGTACGGCAGGTCCACGTCCGGTCCGACGACGGCGAGCGCCCGGCCGGAGGTCGGCAGGCTGCCCCGCACCCAGACCAGCGGCGGGGCGACGGGGCTGTCCCGCAGCCGCAGCGGGTAGCCGGGGCTCCAGGGGGTCAGCGGCCGGGCGTCGGTGGTCGTCGGCAGCGGGGCCGTGGGGATCCCCTCGGTCATGATGGTGCGGGCCAGGCCGCGCCCCACGAGCTTCGTCAGCCCCTCCACCCCGGCCCGCTCCATCGTGGCCCAGCTGTAGTGGCGGTGGGCCAGGGCCATGGCCGCGTCGTGGCGCATGCCACGGACGTGCAGCAGTCGCCACATCCCCTCGGGGGTCTGCGGGGCGTCGTCCTCGACCGTGGACGGGCCACGGTCCACGATCGTCAGCCGCTCCTCCTCGTCCATGGCCCCGATCCTGCCAGGGGTCAGCTACCCCACGGGCACGGGCTCGGGCTCGGCCTCCTGGCGCGCCCTGGGCACGGCGAGGTCGCCGGTCCGACGACGGTCCCACATGGCCAGCATGGCCGGCAGCACCGTCAGGCTGGACACCAGCGCCAGCGCGATCGTGATCGCCGTCACCGTGCCGAACTGCTGCATCGGCGGCACGGACGCGAAGACCAGGACGCCGAAGCCGGCGACGGTGGTGAGGGCCGACCCGACCAGCGCACCACCGGTGTGCTCCAGGGTGTGCCGCATCGCGGTCAGGGTGTCCGGCTCGGCCGAGCGGTCCTCGACGAAGCGGTTGACGACGTGGATGCCGAACGGCACGCCGATGCCGATGGCCAGCGCCGAGACCATGGCGGTCAGGACGTTGAACGGGATGCCCAGCAGCGCCATCAGGCCCAGGACCCATGCGGTGGCCACGCCGACGGCTGCGATGGCGATGACGCCCAGCATGGCGGCCCGCTGCCGCACCCAGAAGGCCAGGGCCAGGATGACCATCGAGGCCAGCAGGGTGATCACCAGACCGCGGACCTGGCTGTCACGAAGCTGGGCCATGATCTCGGTGACCAGCAGGTTGTCGCTGGCTGCCGCACCGGTCAGGCCGGCAGGCTCGAGGGTCTGGGCGACCAGGTCGGACAGCGCCGCACCCAGGGGCTCGACGTCCTCGCCGACGGAGGTGTTGAGTCGCAGCAGGGCCGCGTCGCCCGCAGGGGTCAGGACCCCGTCGAGGGTCGGGTCGGCGGCCCGGAGGCCCTCGACCAGCGCCGCCGCCTGGGCGTCGTCGCCCACCGGCCCCTCCAGCAGCCCGGCCCGCGACAGGCGTGTGACGACGGAGTCGACCTGGGCCTGCCCGTCGAAGGTCCGGACCCCCTCCACCCCGGTGGCGCCCTGCTGGAACGCCATGAGGGCGTTCAGCCCCTCGGCGGAGGTGACGTCCCCCTCCACCAGGACCGTGGTGACCTCGTCGAACCCGCCACCGAACTGCTGGGTGACGACCTCGATGGTCTCCAGCGCCCGGGAGTCCTCCGGGAAGAAGTCGGTCTGGCTGAACTCCGTCGACAGCTGGGTGGCCCCGACGCCCCCCGCGAGGGTCAGGACGCCCGCGACAGCCAGGACGGTGCCCGAGTGGCGTGTCGCCATCGGGGCGAAGGACGCTGCCAGCCGCCCGAGGGCGCTGACCTGCTGCGGGGCGTCGACCGCGGCCCCCTCGGCGCTGACGGTGCGCCCCCGGCGCATGGCCAGCCGGTCGACCAGCAGCCGGACGGCGGGCACGAACGTGGTCATGACCAGGAACGCGGCGACGACGCCGGCGGCGGCGAACAGGCCGAAGTCCTTCAGCGGGGGCAGAGGGTTGGTGACGTTGGTCATGAAGCCGACGACGGTGGTGATGGTGGCCAGCACCAGGGCGGCGCCGACGGTCCG
>JBFKGB010000058.1:0-12540 GCA_041633535.1 Euzebya sp.
CGATCGGGGCGGACGTTTCCGCCCGCCCCGACACGACTGGTGCTGGTCCTGACGCCGGTGGCCGCCGCAGCGACCACCGACCTCACGCCCTAGCGGAACGGCGGTGCGTAGTGCAGGCCACCCTCGGTCCACAGCTGGTTGACACCCTCGTCCAGACCGATGGGGAGGATGTTGCGGTCGAAGATCTCCTGGTAGTTACCAACAGCCTCGATCACGCGGACGGCCCACTCCTCGTCGGGGAAGCCCAGGCCGGCACCGGTGGTCTGGCCGTCCTCCTGGCCCAGGAAGCGGGCGATGTCGGCGTTGGCGCCGGCGTCGAAGGTGGCGATGTTGTCGGAGGTCAGGCCGAACTCCTCAGCCTGGAACGTCGCGAAGACGACCCAGTTGACGATGTCGTACCACTGGTCGTCGCCCTGACGGACGGCCGGGCCGAGCGGCTCCTTGGACATGACGTCGGGGAGGATCTTGACGTCGCCACCGGTGTAGGTCGCGGCGAAGGAGGCCAGACCCGAACGGTCCGTGGTGTAGGCGTCGCAGGCGCCGGTCGAGAAGTTCTCGGTCACAGCGGCCTCGTCGGCGACGTTGACGGGCTCGTAGGAGATGCCCAGGTTGTCGAAGTAGGTCTCGAGGTTCAGCTCGGTGGTGGTACCGGTCTGGACGCAGACCAGGTAGCCGTCCATGTCGGCGACCTCGGTGGCGGCGTCGTCACCGTTGACCAGCATGCCCTGGCCGTCGTAGTAGGTGGTGGCGGTCCACTGCAGGCCCAGCTCGCCGTCACGGGAGGCGGTCCAGGTGCCGTTGCGGCTCAGGATGTCGACCTCGCCGGACTGCAGGGCGGTGAAGCGGGTCTCGGCGGACAGGTTGGTGTACTCGACTGCCTCGGCGTCGCCGAGGACGGCGGCCGCGACGGCCTTGCAGTAGTCGACGTCCAGGCCGCTGTAGGTCCCACCCTCGTCGAGGGAGAAGCCGTTCAGCTGGCCGTTGACGCCGCACTTCACGACGCCGGCGTCCAGGGTGGCCTGCAGGGTCGAGCCCTCGGCACCGGTGGCGGCAGCGACGTCGTCGCTGGAGTCGTCGCTGGCGGCGGCGGAGTCGTCGGACGCCTCAGCGCCTTCGGTTGCGGTCTCGCTGCCGTCCTCCGAGGAGGTGCATGCGGCGCCGAACAGCGCCAGCACGAGCAACAGCATCATCCAAGTCTTGATGCGCACGTGTGTGTTCCCTTCGAGGTTTCACGGGTTGGTGGTCCTGATGACGGCGGCAACGAAGGCGTGCGGACTCGAGGAGCCCGCTCCAGGTCACCGCCACGGACCAGTGGTCGGAGCCTACGGCCACGACCACTTCTGTGTCCACTACCGTTGTAGTGGAGGACGGTTACGAGCATGTTGCGGCCCGCCACCACTGAAGGGTTTCGACATCGTCTGACGATCCTCCTCCACGACTTTGCAGAGGGTCAGCGACGATGACGGATCGTGCGCTCAGACGCCGATGGGGTGCCACACCGTCTTGATCTCGACGGATCGACGCATCCGACCGATGCCCGGGGACGCCTGCCAGTCCTCCTCGCCGACCCGCGCGACGATGCGCGTGGTCGATCCCGCGGCCGCGGCCTCGAGGTCCGCGGCGCTGTCGGGGGCGGCTCCGGTCAGGTCCAGGGCGTTGACGTCCATGTGGGAGGCCAGCACGGGTGCGAGCTCTGCCGTCGTGCCGGTCAGGATGTTGACCACCCCGGCGGGCACGTCGCTGGTGTGCAGGACCTCGGCCAGGCTGACGGCCGGGATCGGCCGGTCCTGGCTGGCGATCACGACGACGGTGTTGCCGGCGGCGAGGGCGGGCGCGACGACGCTGACCAGGCCCAGCAGGCTGGAGGCCTGCGGCGCGAGGATGCCCACCACGCCGGTCGGCTCGGGTGTGGAGAGGTTGAAGTAGGGCCCCTGGACCGGGTTGGCGTTGCCCAGCACCTGGGTCAGCTTGTCGGTCCAGCCGGCGTACCAGACCCACCGGTCCACGGCGGCGTCGACCTCGGCGGCCGCCTTGCGCGCGGTCAGGCCCTCACCGGCCGCCACCTCGGCGGCCAGCTGCTCACGACGGCCCTGCAGCACCTCGGCGACCCGGTAGAGGATCTGGCCGCGGTTGTAGGCGTCACGTGCCGCCCACCCGTCGGCGGCCTTGCGGGCCGCGACGACGGCGTCGCGCAGGTCCTTGCGGCTGGCCTGCGCCACGTTGGCCAGGAAGCCGCCCTTGGCGGCCGAGGCGATGTAGGTGCGGCCGGACTCCGAACGGGGGAACGCCCCGCCGACGTACAGCTTGTAGGTCTTGCTCACGTCGAGGCGCGCCATCAGCGTGCTCCCTCCAGGTAGGCCTCGAGCCCGTGCCGGCCGCCCTCGCGGCCGAACCCGGACTCCTTGTACCCGCCGAACGGGCTGGTCGGGTCGAACCGGTTGAAGGTGTTGGACCACACCACGCCGGCACGCAGGCGGCTGGCCGCCCACAGCATGCGGCTGGCCTTCTCGGTCCACACCCCGGCGCTGAGGCCGTACGGCGTGTTGTTGGCCTTGGCGATGGCCTCCTCCGGCGTGCGGAAGGTGAGGGTCGTCAGGACCGGTCCGAAGATCTCCTCGCGGGCGATCCGCATCGCCTGGCTGGCGCCGTGGAACACCGTCGGCGGGAACCAGTACCCCTTCTCGGGCAGGTCGCAGGGCGGCGACCAGCGCTGGGCCCCCTCCTCCTCCCCCGCCGCGACGAGGTCGGTGATCCGCTGCAGCTGCTCGGCGGAGTTGATCGCCCCGATGTCGGTGTTCTTGTCCATCGGGTCGCCGAGGCGCAGCGTGGTGAGGCGCTGCTGCAGCCGCTCGACGAGCGGCTCGGCGATGTTCTCCTGGACCAGCAGCCGGCTGCCGGCGCAGCACACGTGCCCCTGGTTGAAGAAGATGCCGTTGACGATCCCCTCGACCGCCTGGTCCAGCGGCGCGTCGTCGAAGACGATGTTGGCGGCCTTGCCGCCCAGCTCGAGGGTCAGGGACTTCCTGGTCCCGGCGACCTGCCGCTGGATGGCCTTGCCGACCTCGGTCGACCCGGTGAAGGCGACCTTGTCCACGTCGGCGCCGACCAGCGCCTCGCCCGTGGCGCCGGCGCCGGTGACGATGTTGACCACGCCCGGCGGCAGCTCGGCCTGCTGCAGGATCTCGGCCAGGTGCAGGGCCGTCAGCGGGGTCGTCTCCGCCGGCTTCAGCACCACCGTGTTGCCCGTCGCCAGCGCCGGGGCGATCTTCCAGGCCGCCATGAGCAGCGGGAAGTTCCACGGGATGATCTGGCCGGCGACACCCAGCGGCCGCGGGTCAGGACCCAGGCCGGCGTAGCCGAGCTTGTCCGCCCAGCCGGCGTAGTGGAAGAAGTGGGCGCTGACCAGCGGCAGGTCGGCGTCGCGGGACTCACGGATCGGCTTGCCGTTGTCCAGGGTCTCGAGCACCGCCAGCTCGCGTGACCGCTCGGCGATCAGCCGGGCGATCCGGTACAGGTACTTGGCGCGCTCGGCGCCGGGCATGGGCCCCCAGATGCGGGTCTGGGCGCGACGTGCCGCCTTGACGGCCTTGACGACGTCGGCTGGCGAGGCGTCGGAGACCTCGGCCAGGACCTGCTCGGTGGCCGGGTTGACGGTCTTGCGGTGCCCACCGGTGGCCTCGACGAACTCGCCGTCGATGAACAGCCCGTATGAGGAGCGGATGTCGACCACGTCGGTGGCCTGGGGCGCGGGTGCGTAGGTGAAGCGGCTCACGTCGACTCCTAGTCGATCGTCAGGTGGTCGGGGCCCTCGTAGACGCCCGAGCGACGGCGGCGGCGCTGCAGCAGCACGTCGTTCAGCAGGCTCGAGGCACCGATTCGGAACCAGTCGGGGTCCAGCCAGTCCTCGCCGGCGGTCTCGTTGACCAGCACGAGGTAGCGGATGCCGTCCTTGGAGCTGCGGATGCCGCCAGCGGCCTTGACGCCGACCATGCGGCCCGTGGCGGCCCGCCAGTCCGCGACGGCCTGCAGCATCACGAGGGTGACCGGTCGTGTGGCCGCGGGGGCGATCTTGCCGGTCGAGGTCTTGATGAAGTCGGCGCCACCGATCATCGCGAGGACGCTGGCGCGGCGGACGTTGTCGAGGGTCGCCAGCTCGCCGGTCTCCAGGATCACCTTGAGGTGTGCATCGCCACAGGCCTGCTTGGCGGCGACGATCTCCTCCAGCACCTTGCCGTAGCGACCCGACAGGAAGGCGCCGCGGTCGATGACCATGTCGACCTCGTGGGCCCCGTCGGCGACGGCCTGGGTGGTGTCGGCGATCTTGACGTCCATGCGTGCCCGCCCAGCGGGGAAGGCCGTGGCCACGGCCGCGACCTTGACGTCGGTGCCGGCCACGACCGCCGCGACGTCGGCGACCAGGTCGGGGTAGACGCAGATGGCCGCCACCGACGGGCAGGAGGGGTCCTCGGGGTCCGGACGGATCCCCTTGCGCGCCAGGCTGGTGACCTTGCCGGGGGTGTCGTTGCCCTCCAACGTGGTCAGGTCGATCATGCGGACGAGCATGTCGAGCGCCCAGTCCTTGGACTCGTTCTTGATCGAGCGCGTCGCGAGCTGCGCGACGCGGGCCTCGGCGCCGACCTCGTCGACACCTGGCAGGCCGTGCAGGAAGCGGGCGAGGACGGCGTCGTCGGCGTCGGGGCCGGGAAGGCTGTGCAGTCCCATGAGGGTGGTGGCGCTGGTCATGGCAGGCAGGACTCTACCCACCCGGCACCACGCTGCCGCTGGCCGATCAGCGCAGGTCGTGGCCGGCGAGCTCGGGCAGCACCCGCGTGGCGATCTCGGCGACCGGGACGGGACGGCAGATGCCGTAACCCTGCAGCCGGTCGCAGGAGCAGTCGCGCGCCAGCTGGGCGTCCTCCTCGGTCTCGACCCCCTCCGCCACGACCTTCATGCCCAAAGCCTGTCCCAGCTGGCCGATGGCCCGCAGCACCGCCTGCCCGCGCTCGTCGTGCCCGCTCTGGACGATCGCGCGGTCGATCTTCAGCACGTCGACGCCGACCTTGGAGAGGTAGGCGACGCCGGTGTAGCCGGTCCCGAAGTCGTCCAGTGCCACCCAGATGCCGAGCCGCCGCAGGTCCTGCAGGCGCTCGATGATGTCGTCCTCGACCAGCATCGACTCGGTGATCTCGAGCATCAGCCGTTCGGCGGGCACGCCGTGGGCCCGCAGCCGGCGGGCCACCTCGGCGACGAACTCGGGGTGGCGCAGCTGTGCGGGCGACACGTTGACCGACATGCGCCAGCTGTCGTCGACGCCGTCGATCCCGTCGAGGCGCGCCACGTCGGACAGCGCGAGGTCAAGCACCTCCCAGCCCAGCAGGGTGATCAGGCCGGTGTCCTCGGCCAGCTCGATGAACACGTCGGGGCTCAGCAGTCCCCGCCGTGGGTGGCGCCAGCGCACCAGCGCCTCCAGCCCTGACAGACGGCGGGTGTCGCTGTGCACGATCGGCTGGTAGTGCAGCTCGAGCTGACGGTCGCCGAGGGCCTCGCGCAGGTCGTTCTCGAGCGCCAGCCGCTCGGTCGCCCGCTGGGCCATCGTGGCGTCGAACATCATCCAGCGTCGCCGGCCGTGGCTCTTGGCGGCGTAGGCCGCCGCGTCGGCCTGGGCGCCCAGCGCCTCGACGGCACCGGGCAGGCTGGCCACGGCGATCCCGACGCTGGCGCTCACGTAGAAGCGCCGACCGCCCATCGCGATGGGGGCCTCCAGCACGGCGATCAGACGCTCGGCGAGCAGGCCCATCACCTCGGCGTCGGGGAGGTCGGTGACGATGATGGAGAACTCGTCGCCGCCGGTCCGGGCGACCATGCCGCCCTCGGGCACCGCGGCGCGCAGGCGCTTGCCGACGGCCCGCAGGACCTTGTCGCCCTCGGTGTGGCCCAGGCTGTCGTTGATCAGCTTGAACCGGTCGAGGTCCAGCATCGCCATGCCGACCATGTGGTTGGCGTCGACGGTGCGGGCGACGTCGCTCAGGCGCGTCTCGAGCGCCGCCCGGTTCGGCAGGCCGGTCAGCGCGTCGTTGAAGGCGAGCATCTGCAGCGTCTCGTGTGCACGGCGGGCGTCGGAGACGTCCTGGCCCAGCAGGTAGGTCAGGGGCTCGCCGTCCGCGCCGGTGACGCTGACGCAGGCCTGCAGCACATGGGCGACCTCACCGCTGTTGCGCCGGTAGCGGATGGTCAGGGGCTCGGTGCTGTCAGAGGCAAGGGCCTCGGTCGCCGCCCTGTGGTCCTCCTCGTGCAGGTGGTCCAGCCAGACGTGCCCGATGGCCATCTCGGGGTCCGCCAGGTCCAGCAGCGCGGCGAAGGCGTCGTTGGCCTCGATGATCACGCCGTCATCGTCCAGGACGGCCATGCCGGCGGGGCTGCGCTCGAACCCGGCGCGGAACCGCTCGTCGGCACCGGCGATCCGTCCGACGAATGCACGCGCGAGCTCCTCGACCGCCCGGGTGTGCGTCGCCAGGGCGTCCGACAGCATCCCGACCTCGTCGTCCCCGCCGACGTCCACGACCGGCAGCGTGATGGCGTCGGGGTCGATGGCCCCGGTGGTCGAGGACCGCAGCAGCTCGGGCAGTGCCCGTGCCGCGGTCTCGTGGGCGTGGACGGCCAGACGGTGCAGCCGCGTCGCGGCGGACCGGGTCACCATGTAGGTGATCAGGACGCCGACCAGCACGAAGGCGGTCGCCAGCAGCAGCCGCAGCTGCAGCAGGTCGGGGGTCGGCTCGACGACATCGGTCAGGTCCCACACGAGGGCGCCGCGCAGCGTCCCCGCGTCACGCAGCGGCGTCACGACCAGGGTCACGCCGTCCTCGGTGGTGCGGCGGACGTCGCCGTCCACGAGGTCACCTGGCGGCCAGGCAGCGGCAAGCTCATCCAGCAGCGGCTGCCGCCCGTCGGTCGTGCCGACGAGCGGACGGCCCTGTGGGTCCAGGACGAGCGTCCCGTCGACCCCCTCCACCTCCTCCATCGACGACAGCACCTGACCGGCGAGGTCCGCCCGGTCCTCGTCGATGGCGAGCAGCAGCGGGCCCGACCATGCCGCGGAGACCGCCTGCACCCGGTCCGTGACGACGTCGGCGGCACGGCTGCCCTCGCTGAGCACGGCGATCCCCGTCGTGGCGGCTGCGAACAGGGTCAGCAGGACGGCCACCAGCACGACCATGCGCCCCTGCATCGTCCGCAGGAGGTTGCCGCGCACGGCCACCTCGCTCATGCCTTCGCCGTTGCCTCCCACACGACCTCCTGTCCATGGGCCTGGGCCTGCGCCAGGACCTCCGTCCGACCCCCCGGCCACGTCGTCGCCATCACCGGGTAGGGGGTTCCGTCGTAGGTCATCATCGGGGGTCGGGGCTCCAGGCGCATCCAGACCAGCGGCCGCGCACGGGTCGCCTGCTCTCCATGGTCGGCAAGCAGCTGCTGTATCTGTAGCCGTTCGTCGGCGTCGATGTAGCGCCACACGACCGAGTGCGTGACGAGCGTCAGGCCGTCGGGACGTTCCGGCAGCTGCTGGGCCAGCCAGCTGCCCGCGCCGGCCGCGGTGATCTCGACGGGGACCCGGGCGGCCAGCTGCAGCGCCCCGCGCAACCGCTGGTGCCGCAGGTGCTGATCGGCCCAGACCGACGCGGTCAGCCCCTCACGCGTGTCGGCGTCCGCGGGGTCGCCGGGCGCGGGGTCACAGCCACGGCGCACCGTCACCTCGGCAGTCGACGGCAGGCCCTCGGGCACGCGGCGCCAGTGCCCGGTGAGGTCCACCGGGGATCCTGGGTCACCCCAGCTGACCGAGCCGTCGGCCGTGCCGTAGCGGAAGTGGTCCCAGCGCAGGTTCAGCCCCGCGCTGGTGCCGATCTCCAGGTGGACGAGGGGCAGGTCGTGGCGTGCCTGCAGGGCCAGCATCGCCGGCGCCAGCGCGGCGGACCGCCCGACCTCGTTGGTCTGGCACGGCAGCGACGTCAGCGCCTGCAGCTCCTCGACGTGCTGCTCGACGGTGTCACGGAACGGCGCCCATGCCCCCTCGACGGGCGCCTGCCCGCCGACCGAGGCGTAGTGCAGCGCCAGCGCAGGCGCCTGCCGGCGCAGCACCAGCCGGTGCACGGCGGCCATGAAGCGCAACGGCAGGGCGGCCGATCCCGGCTGGTGGGCGTACATCGACAGGACCGTCCAGCAGGGCCCCCCGGCGGCGACGTCGTCGGCGGCGTGCCCCAGCAGGTCGGCGTACAACGGCGAACCCAGGCCCGCAGCGGCCTGCGCCTGGTCGCGCAGGAGCCCGACCAGCCGGTGGCGGTCGGACCGCTCGTCGGTCTGGGCGTCCATACCGGGGAGTATCGCACCGGAGGTGCGTGGAGGGACATCGCACCGGAGGTGCGTGGAGGGGCATCGCACCGGAGGTGCGTGGAGGGGCACCGCACCGGAGGTGCGTGGAGTGACACCGCACCCGGTGCCGCGGACCGTCGTGGTCCGTACCATCGCCTGCGAAATGGCTCCCCTCCTCGCAAGCGCGCTCGTCTTCTTCACCTCTGCCGCGGTCCTGGTGCTGGAGATCCTGGCTGGTCGGCTGCTGGCGCCCTATGTCGGGGTGACCCTCGAGACGTTCACCGGGATCATCGGCACGGTGCTGGCCGGGATCGCGCTGGGCACCTGGTACGGCGGGCGGCTGGCCGACCAGATGGAGCCCCGCCGCATGCTCGGTCCGCTGCTGGTGATCGGCGGTGCCCTGTCGATCGCGTCCCTGCCGCTGATCCGGCTGTTCGGCAACGCGCAGCTGGGGTCGGGCCCGCTGGCCATCATCTTCCTGTCGCTGGTCGGCTTCTTCCTGCCCGCCGCGGTCCTGTCGGCCGTGTCCCCCACGGTGGTCAAGCTGCAGCTGCAGAGCCTGGACGAGACCGGTGCCGTCGTCGGGTGGCTGTCCGCGCTGGGCACGATCGGTGCGCTGTTCGGCAGCTTCATCACCGGCTTCCTGCTGGTCGCCGCGCTGCCGACCCCGCCGATCATCTACAGCGTCGGGGGCGCCCTGATCCTCGCCGGTGTCGTGATCTGGTTCTCCCTGTCACGCGACGACGAGAGCCGACCGGTCATGGCGGCCGCCGTGGTCCTGGCCGTGGCGACGGGGGCGCTCGGGACCATCGTCGGCTCACCCTGCGAGGTCGAGAGCGCCTACTTCTGCGCATCGGTGACCGTGGACCCCGAGCGCCCCTCCGGGCGGCTGCTGGTCCTGGACACGCTGCGGCACTCCTACGTGGACCTGGAGGACCCCACCCACCTGGAGTTCACCTACGCCAAGGCGCTGTCGGACGTGCTGGAGACCTTCCGTCCCGAGGGCGAGCCGCTGGACGTCCTGCACATCGGTGGCGGCGGGTTCTCGATCCCCCAGTACCTGGAGGCCACCCGTCCCGGGACCTACTCCAAGGTCTTCGAGCTGGACCCGACCCTGGTGACCCTCGCCGAGGACGAGCTGGGGCTGGAGCTCAGCGAGGACCTGGAGGCCGTCACCGGCGACGCCCGCATCAACGTGCAGGCCGAGCCCGACGGCGCCTACGACCTGGTGATCGGGGACGCCTTCGGCGGGCAGGCGGTGCCCTGGCACCTGACGACCCGCGAGCTCATCGCCGACATCCGGCGGACCCTCACCCCCGACGGCGTGTACGCCATCAACCTGATCGACTACGGCAACCTGGGCTTCGCCCGCGCCGAAGCCGCGACCCTGCGCGACGTGTTCACCCACGTGGCCGTGATCGCCCCGCCAGAGCGCATCGCCGGACGCGCCGGCGGCAACTTCGTCATGGTCGGCAGCGACGTCCCGATCGACGCCGAGGCCATCGCCGCCCGGTCCGCCGCGCGCGGCGACGACGAGGTCGTGGTCACCGACCCGGCACAGCTGGACGCCTTCGTCGACGGCGCCATGGTCCTGACCGACGCCTTCGCCCCCGTCGACCAGCTGCTGACCCCGCTGACCTGACCCCTGCTAGACCGCGCCGAAGCGGCGGGTGCGGCGCTGGAACTCCTCGACCGCGGCGTACAGGTGCTCGCGACGGAAGTCGGGCCACAGCACCTCGTCGAAGACCAGCTCGGCGTAGGCGGCCTCCCACAGCAGGAAGTTGGACAGGCGACGTTCGCCCGACGTCCGCACCATCAGGTCCACGTCCGGTGCGTCGGGGCTGTACATCCGCGCCGACAGGCTCTTCTCCGACACCTTCGACGGCGTTATCCGTCCCTCGGCGACATCCGCGGCCAGGGCCCGCGCGGCGTCCACGATCTCGGCCCGCCCGCCGTAGTTGAACGCGATCTGCAGCGTCATCCGTGTGTTGCCGGCCGTCAGCCGTTCGGTGTCGTCCATGATCTGCAGCAGCGACCTGGGGATGGGCCGCTTCTTCCGGCCGACGAACCGGACGCGGACCCCGCGCTCGTCCAGCTCGCGTGCCCGGCGCTGCAGCAGGTCACGGTTGAACCACATGATGAACTTGACCTCGGTGGGCGGCCGCTTCCAGTTCTCGGTCGAGAACGCGTAGACGGTCATCCACCGCAGCCCGACGGCCAGGGCGCCCTCGACGGCGTCGAACAACGCCTCCTCGCCCCGCTGGTGCCCGTCGGTGCGCGGCAGGCCACGCTGCTTGGCCCAGCGGCCGTTGCCGTCCATGATCACGCCGACGTGCTCGGGCACGCCGCGCTCGGCGATCTGCTCGGGGCTGCTCATCGGGGCACGGACTCCCAGGCCTTCAGGTTGGTCGACAGGTGGTAGCTCAGGTAGGCGCGGACCATCGAGCCGACGCTGCGGGGCAGGTCGGTGGTGCCCTGGGCGATCTCGACCCACGACCCCGACGTCAGCAGCTGCAGGCCCGCCAGCGCATCGGCGGCGAGGAACTGCAGCCCTGAGGGGGCGTCGGCACGGCACAGCACCCCTCCCCCACCGACGTGGAACGCCACCAGGTCCTCCGCCGAGCCACAGGTGGTGCACCGCTCCAGCGAGGGGCGGAAGCCGGCCAGCACCGCCAGGCGCATCAGGAAGGCGTCCAGCACCGCGGCCGGCCGGTCCGGACCGGCGTCCAGCACCGCCAGGGCGTCCTTCAGCAGCAGGAACATCGCGGTGGACCGGTCGCCCTCCTGCGCCAGGTGGTCGCACGCCTCCACCATGGTGGCGGCGCAGGCCGAGGCGACCCAGTCCTCGCGCAGCCGGGCGTTGGGCTCAAGCAGCTCGGCCTGCGTGACGGTGTCCAGCGACCGGCCCTCGTACATCTGCAGCCGGACCAGACCGAACGGCTCGAGCCGCCCACCGAAGCGCGACCCGGTCTTGCGGACCCCCTTCGCGACCCCCCGCACCTTCCCGCGGTTGGGGCTGAGGACGTGCAGGATGCGGTCGGCCTCACCCAGCTTGTAGGTGCGCAGGACGATGCCGTCGACGTTGTAGTGGCCCACGCCGTCAGGCTACGTCGGGACGCGCCGGCTGCCCGTCAGGGGCGCATCATGGGAGGGGTCAGTGCGGCACCGTCGCCGGCGACGTACACCGTCGCGGGTGCCCCGCCCTGGCGTCCCGTCCGGCTGCGGTCGGTCGCCTGCACGAACCCGGGGGTGGCCAGGACCTTGCGCCGGAAGTTCGCGCGCTGCAGCCGACAGCCCCAGACGGCCTCGTAGACCGCCTGCAGCTCGCCCAGGGTGAAGTCGGGTCCGATCAGGCTGGTGGCGAGGGTCGTGTACTCGAGCTTGGCGCGCACGCGCTCCAGCGCGACCTGCAGGATGTCGTCGTGGTCGAACGCCAGGCCGGTCGCGTCGGCGACCGGGGTCCAGCGGGCGTCGGCGGCGTCGGTGCCCGCGGTGGGGAGGGGCCGCTGCGGCACCATGGCCAGGTGGGCCACCGACACCACGCGCATGCGGGGGTCGCGGTCGACCTCCCCGAAGGTCGCGAGCTGCTCCAGGTGGACGCCGGGCAGGACGTCGGGGCCCAACCCCGTCTCCTCCGCCAGCTCACGCCAGGCGGCGTCGGCGACGGACTCCTGGGGCCGGACGAACCCACCCGGCAGGGCCTGTCGACCAGCGAACGGCTGCTCGCCACGACGCACGGTCAGGACCGCCAGGTCGTCCACGACGCTCAGCACCACGATGTCGACCGTGACCGCGAAGGGCGGGAAGGCCCGCGGATCGTACGACGCGCTCATGTGACGCCCTCGCGGGCCGCGCGGGACCAGCGGACCAGGCCGACGACGGCCATGACGAGGAACAGCAGGTACAGCGCGGCGAACATGGTCGCGCCGGTCGCCAGGTACAGCCCGATCGCCGACACGTCGACGGGCAGGATCCACAGCCACCAGGACTCGACCTTCTTGCGGGACAGCAGGACCATGGCGATGACCGACGCGGCGACGACCGAGGCGTCCCAGTAGGTGAACAGCGCATCCTCCCAGCCGGCGTCAAGCACCCAGCCCAGCACGACGGTCCCGGCGACCATCCAGGCGGCGGTCGTCCCGCGCTGGCGGGCGGACAGGCGGGTGACGGTCAGCTCCG
>JBFKGB010000059.1:0-12191 GCA_041633535.1 Euzebya sp.
GATGGACCCCACCGTCGCCGCGCGCGTGGCCGGCGCCACGTCGGACCTGCTGGACTCCTCCGTCCGGCGGACCGCCGCGCCCGGCGAGGACGGCAGGACGGTGGTGATGACGTCCGGCACGACCGGTGCGCCCAAGGGGGCCCGACGGCCGTCCTCGGCAGGGCCCGACGCGGCCGCGTCGATCCTGTCCCGCATCCCCTTCCGCGCCGAGGAGGTCCACCACATCGCCCCGCCGCTGTTCCACACGTGGGGCTTCGCCAACCTGCAGATCGCCGTGATGCTGCGTGCGACGGTCGTGCTGCGCCGGACCTTCGACCCGGTCGACCTGCTGCGCACCCTCTCGGTGCACCGCTGCACCGCCCTGGCCGTGGTCCCCGTGATGCTGCAGCGCGTGCTGGAGGTGGAGGAGGGGGACCTGCCGCCCGTGGACCTCGGCCGCCTGCGCATCGTGGCGTCCAGCGGCTCGGCGCTGCCCGCCGGGCTCCCCTCGCGGTGGCAGCAGACCTACGGGCTGAACCTGTACAACCTGTACGGATCGACCGAGGTCAGCTGGGCCACCATCGCCACCCCTGAGGAGCTGCGCGACCACCCGGGGACGGCCGGCCGGGCCCCGCGCGGGACGCGACTGGCGATCCTGGGCGAGGACGAGCAGCCGGTTCCCACCGGCGAGGTCGGACGGATCTTCGTCGGCAACGACCTGCACTTCGAGGGCTACACCGGCGACGTCGCCGGCAAGCACATGGTGGAGGGGATGATGGCCACCGGCGACGTCGGGCGTGTCGACGACGACGGGCTGCTGTTCGTGGCCGGCCGCGACGACGACATGATCGTCTCGGGCGGCGAGAACGTGTACCCCAAGGAGGTCGAGGACCTGCTGGCCGACCACGACGACGTCGTCGAGGCTGCGGTGATCGGCGTCGAGGACCCGGACTTCGGCCAGCGGCTGGCCGCCTTCGTCGTCCGACGGCGCGAGTCCCTGGACGAGACGGGCGTCAAGGCCCACGTCAAGGCCAACCTGGCCCGCTTCAGCGTCCCCCGGGACGTGGTCTTCCTGGACGAGCTACCACGCAACCCCACCGGCAAGGTCGTCGCCAAGGAGCTGCGCCGCCACCTGGGGTGACGTTCAGTCGCCGTGCCAGGGCTCCAGCGTGGACTCCAGCTCGATCCACACCCCGTCCCAGTGGGTGATCAGCCCGCCGTGCTCGGGGTCGTCCAGCGTCAGCAGCACCCGTCCGTGCTGACCGTAGGCGTGGGCGTCGGCGCGGAACCACACGGTGTAGGACAGCCCCCCGCGGGTGCCCTCCAGGAACACGTCGTGGACCCTCGCCACCTCGCGCCGACC
Organism: Euzebya sp.; assembly: GCA_041633535.1. GTDB lineage: Bacteria > Actinomycetota > Nitriliruptoria > Euzebyales > Euzebyaceae > Euzebya. The sequence goes on from JBFKGB010000059.1 coordinate 1,343, forward strand.
CCCGTAGGCCATGAAGAAGGCCAGGATCTCGGCACGGCCGCAGACGGCACGCTCGCCGGGTCGGTCGACCAGCCGGGCGTCCTCGGCGAACAGCTCCACCAGGTCGTCGGGGTCGCCGGTCAGGGCCTGCACCACCAGGTCGGCCAGCTCCGCCGGCGTCACCCCGTGACCTCCCCGGCCATGTCCAGCGCCTGCGACAGGTCGGCCCACAGGTCCTCGACGTGCTCGATGCCCACGGACATGCGGATCAGGCCGGGATGGGTCCGCTCCTCGCCCGGCTGGCGGTTGCGCCGCTCCATCGACGTCTCGACCCCGCCCAGGGACGTGGCGTGCACGATCAGCTGCACCCGATCACACACGGCCTCGGCCTGCGCCTGGGTGGGCACCACGAACGACATCAGGTAGCCGAAGCCGTCCATCTGCCTGCTGGCCACCGCATGTCCCGGGTCCGAGGGCAGGCCGGGGTAGTGGACACGCTCGACCAGCGGGTGGTCGTGCAGCCGTTCGGCCAGCGTCTGGGCGTTCGCCATCGACCGCTGCATCCGCACGTCGAGGGTGCGGATGCCCCGCAGCGCCAGGAAGCAGTCCATCGGGCCTGGGATCGCGCCGTGCAGCGTCCGGTGGCTGCGCAGCGCCTCGACCAGGTCCTGGTCGGTCGCCACGACCGCACCCATCAGCAGGTCGGAGTGGCCGGCGAGGACCTTCGTGACCGAGTGCACGACCACGTCGGCCCCCAGCTGCAGCGGACGGGTCACGACCGGCGACGCCGCCGTGGAGTCGACCACCATCAGCCCGCCCTTGGCCTTCACGCCCTCGGCCAGCGCCGCCAGGTCCGCGACGGTGATCAGCGGGTTCGTGGGGCTCTCGGTCCATAGGACACCGTTGTCGGGCAGCGCCTCGAGCGCCGCCTGGGTGTCGGCGATGTCCACGCTCTCGGGGAACAGCCCCGTGGTCGCGTCGAACAGGGCCCGGGTCCCGTGGTAGCCGTCGATGGGCTGGACCAGGCCGGGACGGCCACGGACCGCGACGGCGACGACCGCCGAGATCGCGGCCATGCCCGACGCGAACACGACGGCCGTCCCACCCTCCAGGGCACCGATCGCCGCCTCGACCGCGGTGAAGCTGTCGTTGATCGACCGGCCGTACTCCACGGGCTTCGGTGCCCGCAGGACCGACGCGAAGACCGGCGGCTGGGACAGCGGCTGCCCGGGCTCGGCGGGCGGACGGCCCGCCTCGACGGCCACGGTTGAGGGGTGGGGTGCACGCGATGAGCCCGCCGGCTGTGCTGACATGGGACGGCAGCCTACGGCCACGGGGGGACCCCGTGGAACCTCCCGGGCCGCAGCAACCCCTCGTGGTGGGATGGACGTCGTTCATGTCGAGGGGCCGACGGGCGGAGGGATGGATGCGAGGCGTGCAGGCGGTGGCGGCCCTGGTGCTGGTGACCGTCCTGTCGGGCACGACCGGCGGGATCGGGTCCGCGGACGCGCCCGCACCCAGCCGTGTGGCCGCGACCGACGGGGCCGTCGCCCAGGCCATCGCGGTGTCGCAGGCGACCTTCGCCGACGGCGAGGCACTCGGGGTCGTGCTGGCCCGCGACGACGTCTTCACCGACGCCCTCGCCGGGGTGACGCTGGCCGGGACGCAGCGCGCGGTGCTGTACGTGCCGGGCGGGGCCGGGCAGCCGCTGCCCGACGACGTCGGTGCCGAGATCCAGCGGCTGGTCGGGGACCGGCGCTGCACGACCGGTGTGGAGGTGTTCCTGCTGGGCGGCACGGCCGCCGTGTCGACGGCGGTGGAGCAGTCGCTGGCCGCCCGCGACCTGTGCCCGACCAGGGTCGCGGGCCGCAGCCGCGTCGAGACGGCCGCAGCCGTCGCCGCGATCGTCCGGGCCAGGGGCGGCAGCGACCACGTGCTGGTCGCCACCGCCGCGGACTGGGCGGACAGCGCGGCGGGAGGGGCCTGGGCCGCCCGCACCGGCGCCGCGCTGCTGGTCACCACCGGACCACGGCTGCACCCCGCGGCCGCCGCCGAGCTGACCCGGCGGTCCCCCGGGACGGTGACGGTCCTGGGTGGCGCGGCAGCCGTGTCCGACGCGACCGTGACGGACCTGCAGGCGCTGGCCGGTCGGGTCCAGCGCATCGCCGGCCCCGACCGCGCCGGGACGGCGGCGGGGATCGCCCGGCAGCTGTGGGACGACACCGACGGGTGGCTGCTGGTCAACGGCTACACCGGGTCCAGCTGGCAGCTCGCGCTGGCGGCCGGGGTGCTGGCGGCACGGACCGGTGCCGCCCAGCTGTACGCCGACGTCGACACGCTGCCACGGGCCACGACGGACCTGCTGCACGACTGTCGGCTGCTGCTGGTCGTCGGACCGACGTCGCTGGTCAGCGAGCGGCTGGCGACCGAGGCCCGGGGACCGACGGTCTGTGGTGCCGACCCGCGCAGCGGGCCGGCGCCCGCCCCCTGGGACGGTGCGGTGCCCGACATCGCCGTCCTCCACGGTGAGGACCCGCTGGCAGCCCTCAACTGGTTCCGTCACCAGGCCGGCATGACCCGGCTTGCCGCCCTCGACCCGGAGGTCAGCGACGGGGCGGCCCGCCACTCCCGCTACACGGTGGAGGAGTCCGATCCGGGGCACGACGAGGACCCGGGGTCGCCGTGGTCCAGCCCCAGCTCGCGGGGCGAGGTCCCACCGTGGACGATGCGGGTCTACTTCCCGGGGTTCGGCGTGGGCGAGGAGGTCGCCGCGATCACAGCGTGGATGCGCACGCCGTTCCACGGCGACAGCGTCCTGACACCGTTCGGCGAGCGGTTCGGGATCGGCGCGCACACCGACGATGCGGCGCCCGGCTTCCCCAGGCGTGCCACGACCATGCGGGCGGCGGGCTGGCTGTTCCCGACGACCAGCGGTGCGGCGCTGCTGACCTACCCGGCCGACGGACGGTCCCTGGCGACCACCTCGTTCTGGCCCGGTGGCGAGCACCCCGACCCCCTCGGCCCGTGTGGCTACGCGCTGCCGGCAGGCCAGCCCGTCTGGGTCACGACCGACACCCACGGCGTGCAGGTGCTCGCCTCGGCGCTGCGGGACGCCGCAGGGACCGACGTCGCGCACTGCGCGTTCGCGGCCGGGCCGTCGGCGTTCCTGCTGCCGCGCGACCCGCTGGCACCCGGGGGGGTCTACTCCGCCTCGGTCACGTCCCATGCGACGTCCTGGGGATCGCCCCTGACGACCGCCTGGTCCTTCCGGGTCGTGCCGGACCCGCTGGACCGCTGAGGGGAGGGGGCCGGTCGGACACATCGGGCGCCGCCGCCCACGTCGTACCATGCGGCCACTGTGTCTGGCGAAGCTGTGTCCCCGCGCGGCGACCTCGACGTCACGGTAGTGCTCCCGGCCCTCAACGAGGTCGGGCACATCGGTGACGAGGTCGACCGCATCACGAAGGCTCTCAAGGAGAGCCCCTACTCCTTCGAGATCCTCGTCATCGACGACGGATCCACCGACGGGACGGGTGATGCCGTCGAGGGACGCCCCTTCGTACGGCTGATGCGGTTCCCGGTGAACCGCGGGTCGGGCACGGCGCGACGGATCGGCACCCAGGAGGCCTACGGGCGCTACGTGGTGTGGACCGACGCCGACATGACCTACCCCAACGAGCGGATCCCCGAGCTGATCGACATCCTGCAGACGGGCCGCGCCCAGCAGGTCGTCGGTGCCCGCAGCACCGAGGAGGGCACCCACAAGGTGTTCCGCGTCCCCGCCAAGTGGACGATCCGCAAGCTGGCCGAGTACCTGTCGCAGTCCACCATCCCCGACCTGAACAGCGGGCTGCGGGCCTTCCGGCGCAGCGACGCCCTGCCCTACCTGGGCCTGCTGCCCACGGGCTTCAGCTGCGTGACGACGATCACCCTGGCGTTCCTGTCCAACGGCCTGGTCGTGGAGTACATGCCGATCGACTACGCCAAGCGTGCGGGCAAGTCCCACTTCCACCCGATCAAGGACGCCTACAAGTACATCCTGCAGGTCGTGCGGATGGTGACGTTCTTCGAGCCGCTGCGGGTCTTCGCGCCGGTCGCGCTGACGCTGCTGGCCCTCGGCGGGTTCAAGCTGGTCTACGACATGGTGGGAGGGGCCATCGCCGACGGCGACCCGTTCCGCCTCTCCATCAACACCGTCCTGCTGCTGATCACCGGGCTGATCCTGTTCAGCCTGGGGCTGCTGGCCGACCTGATCGTGCGGACCAGCAAGCACAACAACCGGGTCGAGTGACGCCGGGCCCGACCCTCAGGTCAGCGGGATGCACGCCTCGGTGAACTCCCGCCCGAACGGCGTGATCTGGATGGACCGACGGACCGTCTTCGTCCGCCCCTTGCCCATGGCCTCGATGACCTCGGGCTGTGCCTCCAGCACCTGGTAGGCCATCGGGTCGGCGACCGCCTCGCGCGAGAACCACACCAGCCCCAGCCGCTCCAGGTTGTTGAGGTAGGCCAGGACCCGGTCGACGTAGTGCAGGCCGGCCTCGGCACCCACCATGTTCAGACCGGGGGCGATCAGCTGCGAGCCGCCGGGGAACGGTGAGTAGGTCCGGACGTCCACGGCCGGCTGCTCACCCTCGCGGGCGAGCAGCCGCAGGATCCGCGCCTCGTCGGGTGCCAGCTCCTCGAGGATCCGGGCGTAGGCGGGGTGGAAGGGCTCGTCGTACTCCACGTCCGCGGAGGCGTCCAGCAGCGCCGCGCCACGGGCGCGCAGCGCCCGGGCGGTGAGGGTCGACTGCGTCTCGGCGTCCAGCTCGGGGCGGTTGTGCGGGTTGACCTCGGGCATCTGGAACCCGACGACCTTCCCGGCGTCGTCGACGATGCCCAGCAGGTCCCGGGCCTGGTCGCGCAGCGCGTGCGCGGCGTCGTCGATCAGGGTGGTGGCAGTCTCGCCGCTGACGGCGGCCTTCACGACCCGGTTGCCCAGGCGCAGGCTGGCGCCCAGGCCCCAGCGGCCGACGCGCGCGGTCGTGCCGATGGTCAGGCGTGCCAGGCCGACGCCGGCGCTGACGACGTTGATCCGGTCGCCACCGTCGCCGGCTCCGCGGCGGGTGACGGGCAGGTCGGTCGGTTCGTGCTCAGACATCGGCGGCCATCATCGGTCGGGGGACAGGGGGGAGGTCAGGGTGCCTCATCCGGCGATCGTGAGCAGCGCCTGGACGCAGCCGGCGACGAAGCCCAGGACCGAGCCGATGAACAGCAGCATCCACTCGTCCTCGACGACGGCGGAGCGCAGCAGCTCGGCGAAGTCCTCGGGCGGCAGCTCGCGCATCCGCTCGGTCAGCATGTCCTCCAGCGCCTGCGCCTGCTCGGCGTTGAACGCCGGGTCCGACAGCGGGGTGAGGGTCGAGCTGTAGGCCTCGTTGGCGACCCGGTCGCGCATGGCGTCGTACTGGTCACGGCCCAGCGCCAGCCGGACCGCACCGCGGAGGGGACCGACGGCACCGTCGATCGCCGGCTTCAGCGCGCTGGCGATCATCTTGCGGGTCCGGTCGGCCCGGCGCCCCGTCATGAACTCGCGGCCGATGTTCTCCAGGTTGACGATGTCGGAGGCGATCAGCTTGGCGTACTGCCGGGCGACCTCGGGCTGGCGCCGCATGAACAAGCCGTGGAGGGTGACCGGCCCGATCTTCCGCGGCCGGATCGGCAGGAAGATCTGCTTCAGCGCGATGACGTTGGTCAGGTAGCCGACGATCACGCCGGCGATCGGCAGGATCCACCACTGCGAGAAGGCGACGAAGACCGGGATGGTGAACATGCCGAGGAACGCGCCGTAGAAGAAGCCCGACCAGACGACGAAGTCCAGCTCCTTCTTGCCGACCTCGAGGAAGATGGCGTTGGCCAGCTCCGGCCGCTCCTCGATGTGGCGGATCACCATCAGCTTGATGTCGAGGAGCTGGTCGATGTTCCGGCCGATCTCCTCGGTCACGGTCCGCACGATGGCGGGCAGCTGTGCCTGCACGCGCTCGTGCACCGCCTCGCGGACGGGGACCGGGGTGTCGCGCCACAGGCGGGGGTACTCGCGCTCGATGGCGCGCTCGACCAGCTCACGGACGTCGCCGCGGGACGTGGCCAGGATGTGCTCGGCGATCCGTTCGGGGTCCAGGCGCTCGTAGAACTCCTGGGGGCTGCCCAGCTTCGACACGCCCTTGTCGACGGCGATCGAGCCCATCTTGGCGGCGCGTGAGGGGATGACGCCCTGCCAGCCCAGCCGGCCCTGCAGCATCCCCGGGATGGACTGGATCTTGCGTGGTGCCAGGCGGGTCAGGCCGGCCAGGCCCGGCACGGTCACCCCGATGAACTGCACCGGGTAGAACAGCAGCTTGATGCCGGCGAAGTTCGTGATCAGGCCGATGATCCCCGAGATCACGGGGATGCTGAGCAGCCTTGGGTCGATGTCCACGTCACGAAGTCCGATCACGAGCGCCGGCGGCAGGGGGGCCAGCGCAACCGAGGGTGGGATCGTAAACCCAACGCGTGGCGTGCCACGATCCCGTGGCGTGGTCATCCGGGCCGTCCGGTAGAGTCAGGACATGGGAGATCGCCCCGCGCAACCACCCGAGGGTGTCCCCACCCCCCAACCGCCGGCGCGACCGATCGGGATCCCCGGCGAGGCGGTGGGGCGGGCCCCCGGCGAGGCGGCCAGCATCCCTGCGCCCATCCCTGCTCCCATGCCGGCGCTGCCGCCCATGCAGCCGGTCACCGACGGCCCGCCGCCCGAGCCACCACGTGCCGAGCCCCCACGTGCCGAGCCACCACGTGCCGAGGAGCTGTCAGCCGAGCCCCCGCCCGGCCGGTCGCCCTGGCCCCCGTCCGCCGGTGGTCCACCGCCGGCTGCTGGCGGCACACCCCGGCTGCTGCCGTCCCAGGGGGTCGCCCAGCGAGCCCACGGTCAGCCCCACGCGGCGTCGGCCGGACCATCCGACGGTGCCCGTGGCGCGCGGTGGTTCGCGGTGGCCATGGCCGTCGTGGTCGTGATCAGCGTCGTCGTGGTGATCGTCCTGGCGGCCAGCGGCTGAGCCTGTGGGGGCCTGGATACCCTGGGGCGCGTGACCACCACGCCCGACCTGCAGCAGCCCACGCCCGAGACGCCCGACATCGTCATCGGCAACCACCACGACAAGTACGGCGGTGGGAACCCGGTGATCCAGTTCCTGACCCGCCGCTTCCTGGTCGCGGTCGACGCGCTGCTGGACGGCGTGGCCCGCGAGGGTGGCGGTGACGACGGTCCGGTGACCCGGATCCTCGAGGTCGGCTGCGGCGAGGGCGAGATCGCCGAGCGCCTGCGCGACCGCTTCCCCCAGGCCACCGTGACCGCGCTGGACCTGCCGGATGCCGGGCTGCGTGGCGACTGGAACGCCCGCCAGGGCGTCGGGTTCCTGCACGGTGACGCCCACCGTCTGCCCTTCGCCGACGACACCTTCGACCTGGTCGTGGCCATCGAGGTGTGCGAGCACCTGCACCACCCCTGGTCGGGCCTGGAGGAGATGGCGCGGGTGTCCTCACGCCACCTGGTGCTGAGTGTCCCCCGCGAGCCGCTCTTCCGGATGGGCAACTTCCTGACCGGTCGGCACGTGAAGTCCTTCGGCAACACCCCCGGCCACCTCAACCACTGGGGCACCCCCGGCTTCCTGCGCTTCGTCAGCCAGCAGGCCGCCGTCGCCGACATCAAGCTGCCGGCCCCCTGGACGGCCGTGCGGGCCCGCGTCGACGCGATCTGACCCGTTCAGGCGGAGGGGTCGGGGCCGTCGTCGGCACGGTCGGGCGTCCGGGGACGGCGGCCGACGCCGGCCAGCAGGCCCGCGCCACCCCATGCCCCGTCGGCCAGGCTGAGGACCAGGCGTGAGATCAGCGTCACGGTGAACGCGGTCTCGGGCGCGGTCACCGCGGCCAGCCCGGCCACCAGGACCAGCTCGCGCGCGCCCGCCCCCGCCGGCGCGATCAGGAACAGGAAGCCTGCCGACCACGCCGCCGCGAACACGCCGATCGCCACGAGCACCGGCAGGATGCCGGGGGCGGGGAACTCCAGCGCCTCGATGGCCAGGTGGATGTGCAGGCCGTACAGCACCCACATGAGCAGCGCCCAGCCGCTGGCGACCAGCATGTCCCGCGCCCGGGGTCGGCCCGGGAGCGGCTGACGTCCCAGGCGCCCCAGCAGCCCGTTCATCACCGCCAGCAGGGGCCGGGGGAACAGCAGGGGGAGGAGCAGCAGCGGCAGGACCGCGGTCCACAGCGGCAGCACGCCGATGGCGGCCATCACCGGCACCCCGAGGATCGCGCCGGTGACCAGGTGCACCCACATGAAGAGGGTCTGGGCGGCCACAGCGCTGCGGCGCGGCACACCGTGGTCACGCCCCATCTCGGCCTGGGCCAGCACCGGCCACAGGCTGCCGGGCAGGTACTTGCCCAGCTGGGACACGAAGAAGACCTTCGCCGCCGGCCGCAGCGGCAGGTCCGACCCCAGGCCGGCGAGCATCCGCCGCCAGACCAGGCCGCTGACCCCGACCCCGGCAAGACCGGTGAGCACCGACAGCACCAGCGGACCGACGTCCACCGCCGACAGCTGGTCGGCCAGGTCGGCGCGGCGGGACACCACGGCGCCCACGAACACGACCAGGACGACGACCAGGTAGGTGGCCCGCAGGACGCGACGCCAGCGCGGCACCGCGGTGGCTGGCGGGACACCCTCCACCAGGGAGGGATCGGATGCGGTGGTGGGGTCGGGCACGGTCGCCCAAGCGTGCCAGCCCCGCTGGCCTGCGCGCCTATCCTCTACCGGGCTGATGACCACCCCACCCGACACCCCGCCGGCCGGCAGCCGCCCCCGCGTCGGGCTCTGGTGGACCGTGCCGCTGCTCGGCGCCCTCCTGCTGCTGCTCCCCAGTGCGCTCGGGCGTGCCGTCCTGCTGCCCACGGACATCCAGTACGACTTCGCGCCATGGTCGACGGCCGCCGACGCCCCGGCGACGACCGAGAACCCGTTGCTGCGCGACCTGATCGACACCTACGACCCCGAGCAGCGGACCATCTGGGAGAACCTCAGGGCAGGTCAGGAGGCCGGGTGGCTCTCCGGATCGGGCATGGGCGCCCCCGGGTGGTGGTTCGTGGGGACGGGGGCGGTGAGCCCCTTCGTGGTGCTGGGTCAGCTGCTGCCCCTCGCCGGTGCCCTCGGGATCGCGGGGGTGCTGCGCCTGGGGCTCGCGGGCATCGGCGTGGGCCTCCTCGGGCGCCGGCTGGGGCTCAGCAGCTGGGCCGCCGCGGTCAGCGCCGGCGCCTTCGCCTTCAGCGGGTTCATGATCAGCTGGCTGGGCTGGCCCCAGACGCACGTGGGCGCTGCGGTGGGCTGGGTCTGGTGGGCCACCATCAGGGCGGCCGACGACGACGCGCCGTGGTGGTCCGTCGCCGCGCTGGCCACGGCGACGGCTGCGGCGTGGGTCGGCGGGTTCCCCGCCATCGCGGCGCTGCTGGTGCTGACCGCGGCCGGGCTCGGCCTCGCCCAGTCGTTGGGCGGGCCCGGCACACCCACCGCGCAGCGGGGCGGGCTGGCGGGTCTGGTGCGCGTCGCGTCCGGTCTTGGTGGCGGGACGCTGCTGTCCGGCGTCCTGCTGCTGCCCAGCCTGGCCTTCCTCCAGGCCGTGGACCTCTCCGCGCGCGCCGAGGCATGGCGGGGCGCCCTGCCGCTCCCGCTGCTGGCCCGGTGGATCGTCCCCGACCTGTACGGCGATGGCGAGGCGGTCGCCTACTGGGGGCGCATCAACCTGATCGAGGGTGCCGCGTACATCGGGATCCCGGCCCTGCTGCTGGCCGGGCTGGCGGTGTGGTACCGGACCGACCAGCCGGCAGTCCGGCGTGTGGGCGCGCTGGCGCTCGTCACGGGCCTGGGCGTGTACGGCTTCCCACCGCTGCTCCAGGTCCTGCGGCTGCTCCCTGGGTTGGACACCAACCCCCCGGCCCGCGGGGTCGTGCTGACCTGCGCGGCGGTGTCGGTCCTCGCCGGCTTCGGTCTGGATGCGCTCCGTGACCCGGCCAGACGTACCTCGCGTGCGGGACAGCTGGCCCTGGTGGGCGTCGCCGGTGCGGTCGTCGTCGCCGCCGTCATCAGCCGGCCGGACCTGCAGGTGCGCGAGCTGGCGGCCCAGCGCCTGACGCCGGGCCCGGTCCTGGACGCCGCGCGCAGCCTGGCGTTCAGCGCGACGGCACGGGCTGCCGCGATCGCGGCGGTCGCAGCGCTGCTGGCGGTGCTGGTCGCCCGAGGGGGTGCGCGGGTCGCTGCAGCCGCCACGACCGCTCTCGTGCTCGTCGCCGTCATCGACCCGCTGGTCGCCGGCGCCGGGTGGAACGCGCAGCGTCCACCCTCGGAGCTGTACCCCCGCGTCGAGTCGTTGGCCGGTCTGGCCGCGGCAGTCCCACCGCCGGGGCGCGTCGCGGCTGCATCAGGGGTGCTCCTGCCCATGACCGATCTGCGCTACGACTACGACGACGCACGTGGTCGGCGGTTCGTGACCACGGAGCTGCGGCACCTGATCGAGGCGGCGGGAGGGGAGTTCAGCTCGCCCACCCGCTGGGACCTGGCCGCTGATGCCTCCCTGTGGACGGACGGGCTCGGTCGCCTCGGGATCCGGGGGGTGGTGCTGCGCCCCCACGAACCTGCACCGCCCGCCCCGGCGTGGGGCCCGGCACCGCAGCCGCTGGGGCCCGTCGCCGACGGGGCGGAGCTGACCGCGACGGTGGCGTCGCCACGTCAGCCGGTCGCTGCCGTCACGCTGCGGATCGGGACCTACGGTCGGTCCAACGACGGCCGGCTGCTCGTCGA
>JBFKGB010000060.1:0-12190 GCA_041633535.1 Euzebya sp.
GGCTGGGCGACGTCGACGAGCTGGTCCGGGCGATCACCGAGGTCCACGCCGGCGGCTCGGTGCTGGACCCCAAGATCGTGGACGCCCTGCTGACCGCACGCAGCCGCCGGTCCAGCTCACGGCTTGCCGGGCTGACGCCGCGGGAGCTGGAGGTCCTGGCCCTGATGGCCTCGGGCCGGGGGAACTCCGCCATCGCCGAGGAGCTCGTCATCGGCGAGCGGGCCGTCGAGAAGCACTCCAACGCCATCTTCGGAAAGCTCGGCCTCCGCGACGCCAACGACCTCAACCGCCGCGTCGCTGCGGTCCTGTTCTTCCTCCAGCGCGGCACCGACTGAGCCGGCGGTGGTGAGGGGCACCCGGACGGCGATGACGCTGCCCAGCCCCGGCTCGGACCTGACGTGGGCGATGCCGCCCAGCGCGACCGCACGGTCGTGCAGGTTCTGCAGCCCCGAGCCACCGGTGACCCCGGCGACGTCGAAGCCCTGGCCGTAGTCCGACACCATCACCAGGACGCCGCTTCGGCGTGCCCGCACGCGGATGCGCACCCGTTCCGCCCGGGCGTGCTTGACCGCGTTGGTCATGGCCTCGCAGACGATGAAGTACAGCCCCGCCTCGACCGGCGCGCTCAAGCGCGGCAGCGGGTCGGGTCGCATGTCCAGCTCGACGGCGACCTGGGCGCCAGCGGCCAGGGAGTACAGCGCCCCGGTCAGCCCGCGGTCGGCCAGGATGGAGGGGAAGATGGCCTGGCTGGTCTCGCGGACCCGCGTCATGACCTCGTCCACGGCGTCACCCAGCGCCCGCCGCTCCTCCGCCGTGACCTCGGCGTCCAGCAGGCTGACCCGCAGCCGCAGCATGACCAGCTGCTGCTGCACCCCGTCGTGCAGGTCCTGGGCCATACGCCGCCGCTCCACGTCCCGCGCGCTGACGATGCGCTGCGTCGCCCGACGGATGGCGTCGGCCTGCATCGAGATGACGTCCATCTGGTCGCCCAGGCTGGTGCGCATCGCCTCCAGGGCACCGGCCAGCTGACCGATCTCGTTGGTCGAGCGGGTGGTGAAGCGGCGACCGACCTCGCCGCTGCGGACGGCCTCGGCGGTGTCGGCCAGGTCGGTGAGGGGTCTGACGACCGCACGGATCAGCAGGTTGCCGACGACCAGCGCGACCAGGACGAACACCAGGAAGACGACGAGCCGGCCAGACGCGAGGTCACCCTCCAGCCCGGCGAGCAGCTGGGGGGTCACGACCCCGACGTAGGTCTGCTCGCCGACCTCGGACAGGCCCACCAGGGCACGCTCGTCACCCAGCTGGACCGCCGTGATGTCCGCCGGGTCCAGGTCCATCGGCACCGGGTCGATGTCGGCCGTGGTGGTGGACCCCAGCATCCGGTCGTGGTGGACCAGGATCACCTCGTTTCCGGGCAGCAGCCGTCGCAGCTCGTATGCGCGGGCGTCGTCGAAGTCCCGGAGGGCCACCAGCCACACGTCCCGCTCGACAGGGACCCCGACCGCCTCGACCAGCCCGTCGTCCATGTGGAGCATCTGCAGCTGGGCGCTGCCCGCCCGGGTCGGTCGGAACGCCCCGTCGACGGGCGAGGGCCCGCTGGCGACGACCACCGACCCGTCGGTCCGCACGAAGGCGACACCGTCGACGTCGAGCACCAGCTGGATCAGGCCGGCCTGGCGGCGCAGGTCGGCAGACGGTGCCGCCACGTCGATGCCGAGGACCTGCAGCGACTGCACGTTGTTGCGCATGGCCGTGCGCAGCTGCGAGCGGTCGTCGGCGACGAGCGCCGCGACGACCTGCAGGTTCCCCTCGACCAGGTCCTGCGCCTCTTCGCGGATGCGCTCACGGGCCACCTGCCGGTCGATCAGGACCGACACGATCGTGGCCAGGGCCAGGATGATCGTCAGCCCCAGCAGGGCCTGCCCGCGGATGGTCGACCGCAGCCTGGGGGCCGTCCGGTTCATGACGGGTCCGCCTCCTCCTCGGCGATGGCCTGGGCCCTTGCCAACGCCGTCGCGGCATCGGCCCGGCCGGTCAGGATCTGCTCCAGGGCGCCTGCGAACGCCTCGTCGGCGGCGGGGAAGGCGATGAGCTTCATGGGCTGCGCCGACTGCAGCTGCTGCGCCAGGACGTCGCCCCCGGGGGCGGCGTCAAGATGGTCGTACAGGGCGGGGCGGGCGGGGAACCGGCCCTCCTCCAGGGCCAGCCGCACGCCGTTGTCGTCCGAGGTCAGGGCCAGGGCGAAGGCCACGGCCAGGTCGACGTGTGCCGACCCGCGGCCGACGGTCAGGCTGGAGCCACCGAGGGTGGTCCCCCCGCTGTCGCCCGCGTCGCCGACGGGCATCGGCACGCTGCGGTGGGCGGGTGCGGCCGGGTCACGCTCCAGCGCTGCGACGTTCCAGGTCCCGGTGGTCAGCATGGCGGTGTCCCCGGCGCTGAACAGCTCGAAGGCGTCGGTCGAGACGTCGCGGCGGAGGGGGCCGAAGGCCAGGTCGTCGGCGACGAGCCCGCCGAGGAAGTCCAGCGCCTCGACCACCTCGGGGGAGTCCAGGTGGAAGGTCGGGGTCCCGTCCGCGGCGACGGTGACGACCTCGCCGCCGTTGGCCCGGATCCAGCCGTAGGCCTCCCAGGAGTTCGCGGACACGGTCAGCCCCTTGCGGCCCTCCGCGGCGGCCTGGTCCGCCAGGGCACGCACGTCGTCGAACGTCCGCGGGGTCTCGACGTCGTCGTCGAGGACCAGGAACATCGCGTTGACGTCCAGCGGGATCCCGTAGCGGGTGTCCCCCCAGGTGACGTCCTGCAGCGCACCGTCGAAGTAGGCCACCGCGTCGATGGTGCCGTCGGCGTACAGGTGGTCCAGGTCCTCGGCCAGGGCGATCGCACCCGAGGCGAACGCATGGCCGTGGAAGAGGTCCAGCGGCCGCCCGGCATCCATCGCCGACTGCGCCTCCTCGACGATCTGGCTGAAGGGACGGGCGATCACGTTGACGCGCACGCCCTCGTGGGCGGCCTCGAACGCCCGGACGGTGTCGACGACCACATCGGTCTGGGCCCAGTCGTCAGCCATCATGACCTGCAGCGTCACCGGCGCCGCCGCCTCGCCGCCGCCCCCGCACGCCGTCATCGCCAGGACCAGCACCATCACCCCGAGTGCACGCATGTGGCCAGTGTGCCTGACGAGGGTGGTGGCTAGCGCTGCCGTCTCCACAGCGCGAGGGCGGCGGCGCTGGCCAGCAGCGCCACGAGCAGCAGCAGGCTGCTGGCGGCGGCGACGTCGGGCCGGACCGCATGCCGCACCTGTGGCCACACGACCGTGGGGAGGGTGCGGACCCGTCCGCCGGCCAGGAACAGGCTCATCACCAGCTCGTTCAGGCTGGCGACGAACGCCAGGATGGCGCCGACGACGAGGGCCGGTCCCAGGAGGGGCAGCGTGACCTCCCACGTCGCCCGTCCGCTGCGCGCACCCAGCGCCCGGGCGGCCTCGTACAGCCGAGGGTCCAGGCGGTCGTAGGCGGCACGCAGGACCAGCAACGCCAGCGGCAGCCCCCACAGCGTGTGGGCCAGCACCACGCTGGCGATCGAGCCCCGCAGCCCCATCGCCTCGAACGCCACCAGGCTCTGCATGCCCAGCACGACGGTCGGGACCGTCGCGGGGACCACGACGAGGGCACCCAGCGGGCGCAGCCGGCGGCTGCGTCCCATCCCGATGACCAACGGCACGGCCAGCAGCAGGCTGAGGGCCGCGACCAGCACCCCGACCAGCAGCGAGGTCGTCAGGCCCTGGCGGTACAGCGGATCGGTCAGCACGATGCCGTACCAGTCCAGCGTCACACCCGTCGCCAGGGTGGGCAGGCCGATCGAGCGGCCCGGGTAGAACGACACCGCCAGGCTGATGGCGAAGGGCGTGACGAGGAACGCCACGACCGCCAGGGCGAAGAGGTGGAACAGGCCCATGCCGGCAGCGCGGACGACGGAGGACGGGCGCCTCATGCGGTGCGGCCCTCGGCGCGCCGGGTCATCGCGAGGGCCCCGCCCAGCACCACGGCGAACAGACCGACGCTGAGCAGCGCCCAGCCCGCCGCGTCGACCCAGGCCAGGCGCTCGAGCGCCAGGTTGTAGACCTCGACGGCGACCGTGTAGTACGGGGGGTTGCCCAGCACCAGCGGCCCGACGAACGCGCCGACGGCCCAGACGGCCGACACGATCGTCGCGCCCACGACGGCAGGCCATGCCGGGCGCACCACCGTCTCGAGGTAGGCCCTGACCGGCCCGGCACCCAGCGATCGCGCGGCGTCGTACTGCCGGGGGTCCGAGGCGCTGAAGGCCGCGAGCAGCAGCAGCACCGGGTAGGGCAGGACGACCAGCACCTCGGTGAAGACGACGGCGAACAGGTTGCCGAACAGCCGCAGCGGCTGGTCGATGATGCCCAGGCCCGTCAGGACGTCGTTGATGACGCCGCCCGAGCCCAGGGTCAGCAGCACCCCGTACAGCAGCACCAGCAGGTTCACCAGCTTCGGCAGCGCGACCGCGGCGATGAGCGCGGTGCGCAGACGGCCCTGCCGGGTGTGGACGTAGGCGGCGAACGGCAGGGCGACGGCCATGCAGACGCCCGTGATGATCAGGCCGCTGCGGATGGTGACGCCCAGGACCGTGCGGAACAGCCGGTCGCCGGTCACGTCCAGCAGGTTCGCCGGACGGAACACGCTGATGTCGAAGAAGGTCCCGGTGCCCGGCGGCGGGTCCCCCGCCATGGCGACCCGGGCGACCCCGAGGAACGGCAGCACGAACATGACGAGGACGAACAGCAGGGCCGGCAGGACCAGCACCAGGCCGCGCTGGGACCACGGCCGCGTCATGCGGCGACGTCCCCCTCGGTGACGGCCCCGGCGTGCAGCAGACGGACACGGTCGACGGCGGCCTCGACCCGGACCCTCGCCCCCTCCTCCAGCACCGGCGCACCGTCGGGGCGCTGGACACGGACCTTCACCCGGTGGCCCTCGACGTCGATGGCGAGGGTCACCGAACCACCGGCGTAGAACACGCTGTGGACGGTGCCCGGGCCGGCGGCGTCGGGCAGCGCGGTCAGGGCCTCGGGCCGCAGGCAGGCACGGACGTCGGCGGCAGCCGGGGCCACGCCGTCGTGTGCCAGCCGCCCGCTGATCCCCTGCACCGCGACGCAGCCGTCGTCGGGCCCGCCTGCGCGCAGCGGCAGCAGGTTCATGTCGCCCAGGAACGTGGCGACGAACGTGTCGGTGGGCGACTGCCACACCTCCGCCGGCGCACCGACCTGCGCCAGCCGGCCGTCGCGCAGCACGCCGATGCGGTCGGCGAAGGACAGCGCCTCCTCCTGGTCGTGCGTCACCAGCACCGAGGTGATCCCCACGGCGTCGGTGATGGCGACCAGCTCGTCGCGGAGGGACTCGCGCAGCCGACGGTCGAGGTTGGCCAGCGGCTCGTCGAGCAGCAGCAGCGCTGGCGAGGGGGCCAGGGCACGGGCCAGCGCGACCCGCTGCCGCTGTCCCCCGGACAGCTGGTCGGGGCGGCGGTCGGCCTCCCTGGTCAGCCCGACCAGCGTCAGCATCTGTGCCACGCGGTCGCGCCGTTCCGTCTTCCCCACCTTGCGCATCCGCAGCCCGAACTCGACGTTCTGGGCGACGCTGCGGTGGGGGAACAGCGCGTAGTCCTGGAAGACGACCCCGATGTTGCGGCGTTCGGGTGGCAGGCCCTCGACCGGTCGGCCGCCCAGCGCGACGTGGCCTGCGTCGGGTGCCTCGAAGCCTGCCACGACCCGCAGGATCGTCGTCTTGCCCGAGCCCGAGGGCCCCAGCAGGGCGAACCGCTCGCCGCCGGCCACGGTCAGGTCCACCCCGTCCACGGCACGGACGTCCCCGTAGTGACGGGTCAGGCCGGACAGCTCAAGGGCGGGGACGAGGGGGTCCATCCGCGCGAGGGTAGCCGTGGGCCGGACGCACGACGGCCCCCACCCTGGGGGTGGGGGCCGTCGACGCGGGGGACCGGCTACTCGGCGAGGGCCGAGCAGATGGTCTCGGTCAGGAGGGCGGTCACGACGTAGGGGTCGGCGTTGGCGTTGGGCCGACGGTCCTCGATGTAGCCCTTCTTGTCCTGCTCGACCTGCCACGGGATGCGGATCGAGGCGCCACGGTCGGACACGCCGTAGCTGAACTGGTCGAAGCGCTGGGTCTCGTGGGCGCCGGTCAGACGGTCCTCGATGCCCTGGCCGTAGCCCAGCAGGTGACGCTCCGGGACACCGGGGGCGCCCATGGCGTCGCAGGCGGCGATGATGGCGTCGTAGCCCTCACGCATCGCCTTGGTCGAGAAGTTGGTGTGCATGCCCGCGCCGTTCCAGTCGCCCTTCATGGGCTTGGCGGCGATGGACATCTCGATGTTGTACTTCTCGCCCAGGCGGTACAGCAGGTAGCGGGCGATCCACAGGTGGTCGGCGACCTCGAGGGTGTCGGCCGGGCCGATCTGGAACTCCCACTGACCGGGCATGACCTCGGCGTTGGTCCCGGCGATCATCAGGCCGGCGTCCATGCACAGCTTGGTGTGCTCCTCGACGACGTCACGGCCGTGGATCTTCATGGCGCCCACGCCGCAGTAGTAGGGACCCTGGGGGCCAGGGAAGCCGTTGGCCGGGAAGCCCGCGGGCCAGCCGGTCTCGGCGTCGAGCATCGTGTACTCCTGCTCGAGACCGAACAGGGGCTCCTGGTCCTTGTACTTCTCGAAGACCTCGCGGGCCTTGGCCCGGGTGTTGGTCGGGTGCGGGGCCAGGTCCTTGGTCAGCGCCGTCTCGCACATCACGATGATGTCGTCGCCGCCACGGATGGGGTCGGGGACGGTGCGAACCGGCTGCAGGACGACGTCGGAGTTGTCGCCGGTGGCCTGGTTGGTGGACGAGCCGTCGTAGCCCCAGATGCCGGGCTCGGCGCCGTCGGCCATGATCTTGGTCTTGGAACGGATCTCGGCGGTCGGCTCGTTGCCGTCGATCCAGAGGTATTCAGCCCTGTAGGCCATGCGGTTGGCTCCTAGTCGCGTTCTATGGAACAGGAACCGAGAGCGTCAGGGGGCCGTGTTACGGGCGTGTTTCCCGTTCACGACAACGCCGAAAACCCTGTGGTGCCGGGGCCCGCTGGGCCCCGGCACCTGGTACGACCGGACGTGTCGGCGCGGCAGGTCTACCGCAGGACGTCGTTGTCCCAGACCTCTGCGATCCGGTCGGCGTTCGCCGCGTAGACGTCGTAGGGGTAGTACTTCAGGTTGCTGAAGTCCTCCTCGCTGGAGGGGAACGCGGCCGCCCAGGCCTCGTCGGTCGCGCCGTACTCCGCGGCGATGTCGGGGACCGCGCAGGCGTACTCGCCGGACTCGGCCAGCGACTGCTGGAACTGCCGGCTGCAGATGTGGTCCAGGGCCGCGAGGGACAGCTCGAGGTTGCGCACGTTCTGCGGGACGCTGAAGAACAGCTGCACGTAGGCGTCCGTGCCCGGGGGGATCGTGCCGGTGACCGGCGCGCCGTCCTTGATGGGCGTCAGCAGACCGTTGCCGTGGATGTTGCCCGCCGCGACGTCGCCGTTGACCAGCGCGTTGACGCCGTCGGTGGTGGACGGCCAGTAGTAGCTGACCTTGTCACCGTTCTCGGCGGCGAAGGCCAGGACGCCCTCCAGGTCGTCCTCCAGCAGGGCGCGGCCCATGCCGGCCTCCAGCCCCTCCATCTCCGCCATCATCTCGGCGAAGGTGTAGAGGGACATGTAGCTGAGGTTGTAGAGCATGAACCCGCGGTCGGGGGTTCGCTCCAGCAGCTCGGCCCAGGTGGTGAACGGCTCGGACACCAGGTCGGTGTTGGTCGCCAGGGTCATCGCCGAGGAGATGAACGGGACGCCGAAGCCCTCGCGGTAGATGGTGGCGTCCAGCAGGTTGGGGTGGAAGTTCGCCTCGGCGTTGGGCACCAGCGAGGTGTCGAACTGCTGGAACAGCCCCTGGTCCTTGGCGGGCAGCCCCTGGGTCGGGTCGGTCAGGACCAGGTCGAACGGCGGGTTGTCCGTCGGCGCGGCGTCCAGGCGGGCGATGCCCTCGGTCCAGGCCGAGTCGATGGTGACCCGCGCGCCGGTCAGCGCCTCGAACTGCGGGACGAAGAAGTCCCGGTACAGCGTCTCGGTCAGGCCCGAGTACACCAGCAGCGTGATCTCCTCGCCGGCGAAGTCGGTGCCGGTGGCGGTCTCGGACGCCGTGGCCTCGGACGCCGTGGCCTCGGTGGCCGCCGGGGTCGTGCCCTCGCTGGCGACGCCGGCGGGGTCCTCGACGCTGGCGCAGGCGTTCAGCAGGGGGATCGCGCCGGCGGCGCCGAGCGCGACGCTGCTGCGCCGCAGGAGGTCACGGCGGGAGATGCGGTTGTGCATGGGGTCATTGCTCCAGGGGGGGGTGGGGGATCCGCAGGTGTTCGGAGTCGGCGACGTGGCGGAGTGGTCAGCTGGTCGGGGCCAGCAGCGCGTCCAGCCGCTCGAGGGTCGCCGGGATGTTACGGGCGTGGGCCGTCAGGAACCCGGCGGGCCCGTAGATGAACGGCAGAAGGGCGGTGGAGTAGTCGAACGTCTCGGTGACCTTCGTGCCCCCCTCGACGGGCTCCAGCTCGTAGCGCCAGCGGTGACGACCCGCGTGGCGCCAGGCGATGCGCCGCAGAGGTTCGAGCTCCACCACGGTGTTGCGGATCGGGTAGGGCAGCCCCAGGCGCATGCGCATCCCGAAGGTGTCCCCGACCTTGGTCAGGACCTTCCCCTCACCGATCGTGCCCTGCACGGTGTCCGAGCCGTCGATGTCACCGTGCCGGGAGGTGTCGGTCAGCACCGCCCAGATCGCCTCGGGGCTGGCCGCGATGACGCGGCTGGCGCTGACCTGCTGATCCTTGCTCATGCTGGCTGCTCCTGGAGGGGGTCAGGGGATCTGGACGGTGAACAGCGCCTGCCCGACGACCTCGCCGGTGCGCTCCAGGGTCAGGGTCAGGGTGTGCTGCCCCGCGGGCCACCCCTCCTCGGGCACCTGCTTGGTGAAGCGGCTGGTGCTCAGCAGCGGGCTGAGGTCGGCACGTTCGGTCGCGAACGGCTGCCCGTCGACGGTCCAGTCGGCGATGAGGGCGTCGCCGTCCTCGGCACCGGTGTACTCCACGGTGACCGACACGGGGTCGAACTGGCCTGCCACCGGGTTGTCGAAGTCGGGGTCGCCACCGATGCCGACGGCCACCCCGGCCCGCACGACGGTGAAGGCGTCGGCCTGTGGTGCGTCGGTGGGCGCGGGCTCCGTCGCACCGGGCTCGGTGGGTGTGGGCCCGGTCACGTCGGGCTCGGTGGGCGCGGGCTCGGGCTCGGCGGGCTCGGTGGGCCCGGTCACGGCGGGCTCGGTGGGCGCGGGCTCGGTCACGGCGGGCGGACCGGCCGTGGGCTCGTCGGCGACCTCGTCTGAGGGGCCGGTGGCGCCGCCGGGGTTCAGCAGGAACGCGGCCACGCCGGCCAGGACGACCATGGTCAGCAGCAGCCAGCGCAGGCGCAGGCCCGAGGACCGGTCGGCGCCCTCCTCGGTCATCTGGGCGGTCAGGTCGATCTCATCGGTGCGACCGAGCGTGGCCATGACGGCGTCGTCGTCGTGCCGGGCGTGGCCGGTGCGACGGGGGTGCGCCTCGGTCGGCTCCGGCTCGGCCTCGACGACCTCGATGTCGGCCAGGTCCATCGGGGGACGGCTGGCGGCCACCGGTTCCGGCCCCTCATCCGCCGGGGTGGGCTCGTCCCCGTCGGCGACGTCCTCGTCCGGCGCCTCCTCAGCCACGTCCTCGTCCGGCGCCTCCTCAGCCACGTCCTCGTCCGTGTCCTGCGCGGGATCGGCGTCGTGGAAGAAGTCGACGACCTCGAGGGGGTGGGTGCGCCGGCCGGCCACGGCCTCCAGCAGGTCGGCCGGTACCTCGATGCGCGAGACGGTGACCAGCTCGTCGCGACCCTGCAGGATCGCCTCGCGAAGCGCGGCCAGCTTGTCGTTCTGCCGCGCCGCGGCGACGTCGGCGGGGTTGCCGACCGCCAGGCCGCCCAGGCGGTGGGGCTCGGTGATCTCGAACGTCGCGTCCGGACCGAGCGCCTCCAGCCGTCCGTGCGCCAGCTCGGTGCGGGCCTCCCGCGCATCGATCAGGGCCAGCCCCGCAGCGGAGTCCAGGCCCAGGCCGATCGCGTCGTGCAGCAGCGCAAGCTCCGAGGCGGGGCACATGGTGGGTGCGGCGACCGCGGCGGCACGCACGCGGCGCAGCAGGATCTCCTGCCGCAGCTCGGGGTCGGCACCCGGTACGTCAGGACGGTCGACGGCCGCGAGCACGGCGGTCCGGGCAGCGCTGTCGCTGCCTGTCAGCCACCATGCGTAGGTGTAGGCCAGCTCGGCCTCGGCGTACTCGACGTTCATTGTCCCCGTCAGCGTAGCGACAGCACGGCTGTCCCCGGCCGACCCGCGTCGTGCGGGGCCGGCGCCCTCCAGCCTGCCCGATCAGGGGCAGGGCGATGCTGAGGTCCCACGAGGTCAGGAGCCCGCGCCGGTGACACGGACCGTCACCCCCGCCGGGTCCACGTCGGGGATGACCGCCGGCAGGCCCTCTGCGAGGAAGCGCTGCCCCTCGTGGCTGATGGCGAACTGGAAGACCGTCCCCTGGTCCAGCGGCCCGTCGTCGACGACGGTCAGCTGCCAGACGCGGTCCGGCGTCGGTGGCAGCAGGTCGGCGCACTCGGTGTCGACCAGGTCGAAGCGGCCCGTCACGTTGTCCGCGTCATCCTCGGGGTCGGGGGCCAGCAGCGTGTCGCTGCACAGCCCGGCGCCGGCGGCGTCGACCACGTCTAGTCGCAGCGTCAGGTCCCCACGGAACGGGTGGAGGATCTTCACCGCCGCCTCGGCGTTGCTGCGCTGGAAGTCGGCCAGGCCCTCGATCATCATCGCGGGCGTCCCGTTGGCGGACAGGCCGTGGTCGGCGAAGGCGCGGCGGATCTCGGTGGCGTTCCGGCCCGCGAAGAACGTCTGGTCGCTGACCGCGAACGCGGTCGCCGCGTCGTCGAGGGTCAGCGTCGGCGTGAGGAAGTTCAGGCTGCCCAGCAGCGTCGCGTACACCTCGTCACGCACCGCGTCGCACGGGTTGGCGGGCCTGACCTGGCAGTCCGAGGGCGTCAGCCCGGTCTCGCGGTCCAGGACGGCGGTGAAGACGTCCCACACCGCCCCGCTGAACAGCTCGCCGTCCAGGTGGACCTCGAAGCGCAGGTCCTGCGGGTACACCAGGTCGGTGTCGACCCGGCGGATGCAGGCGCCCCGCTCGGCCCAGTGGAACAGGCACCCGACGTCACCGGTCCGGAACTCCAGGGTCGTGAAGACGCTGACGAGGTCCCCGATGCTCTCGTGGAACGCCCCGCCCTCGGCCGTGATGATGTCGGGGACGGCGGACTGCAGCAGGGCATGGCCGTACTCGTGGATGATGCCCTGGGCGTCCTCGGCCTCGTTCACCCCGTCGGCCCCCTGCCCCATGTGGATGCGGTCCTCGGTGAACAGGTAGAAGGCGTTGTCGGGGAACGCCGGCTCGATCGGCACGAACTCCACCGGGTCGTCGGCGTGGTGGCGGAAGCCCAGCTCCTGCACGATCTGCTGGGCGTAGTCGATCCAGTAGTAGGTCATGCCGGCCTCGAACGTGCCGTCGCTGCGTCCCCTCCCGTCGGCCCCCCAGATCCCGTCGGCGTCAGCGAACAGCGGCGCCACCTCGGGCGCGATCGCGGCGTACCGGCCGACCAGGTCGGGGCTGGAGGGGTCGATCAGGTTGGGCAGCGGCACCCCGACGAGGATGGCGTTGGCGTCGTCGATGTCGATGCGGGGGTTGCCGCTGGCGTAGATCGGGTCGACGACGAAGATGCAGGCGCTGGGTGGGGCGGGGGCGTTGCAGGCGTTGGCCTGGGCCACGTCCGCTCGGGCCACCTGCACCTGCGCCACCTGGGCCGACGCATCGGCCGGGGCGCGCGACGTCGGGGACCGGCCGTCGGCGGCCAGCCGGTCGATGCTGATGATCCGGCCGTCGGTGGCGTCCACGACGACGCTGAAGCCCGATGGCGGGTCCTGGGTGGTCAGCCGCACGTCCCAGCCCAGCCGCAGCCGGTCGCCGTCCTCCAGCCAC
>JBFKGB010000061.1:0-12140 GCA_041633535.1 Euzebya sp.
ATGCTGCTCGGCGTCGACCGGGACGTCGAGGCCGGGCCCGGACGACTCAAGGGACAAAAGCTCGCCGCGATCCTCCTCGGCACGGCGCTGTTCCTCGGCCTGACCGGCGCGGTCGCCGGGCCCTACATGGGCGTCGACAGCGCCTGCAACGGCTCCGACCAGGTGACGTCGGCCATCGCCGACCAGGGTGGCGAGGCCAGGCCGTGCCAGGGCCTCGAGGTCGTCAACGCCGGCGAGGGCGGCAACGTCGCCCAGCTCGGCCGGATCATCTTCACCGACTACGTGTGGCCCTTCGAGGTCACCAGCGTGCTGCTGGTCATCGCCGCCATCGGCGCGATGGTCCTGGGCCGCCGCAACGAATCGCTGTCGGAGCTGGTCAACACCGGCGAGGCCATGCCGCCCGGCACCCCGCACGTCCCCGCCGCGGTCACCGCGGCCCTCAGCCCCGAGCCCCTGCCGTCGGGCGAGCCGTCCGCCAGTGACGCCGCCGACGGGGAGGAATCCTCATGAGTCCTGCCGCAGGCATCCCGGCCGGCTACTACCTGCTGCTGGCCGCGGCGCTGTTCTCCATCGGTCTGGTCGGCGTCCTCGTGCGCCGCAACCTGATCGTGATCTTCATGTGCGTCGAGCTCATGCTCAACGCCGTCAACCTGACCCTCGTCGCGTTCAGCCGGATCAACGGCAACCTCGACGGCCAGGTCCTCTCCTTCTTCGTGATGGTGGTCGCGGCCGCCGAGGTGACCGTCGGCCTCGCGCTGATCGTCAACCTCTTCCGGCTGCGAGCGTCCATCGACGCTGACGACGCGGATCGGTTGCGGCTGTGAACGGTCTGATCCTCGCCACCGAGGCGGGCGCGGCCCCCTTCGAGCACATCTCCACCGCGACCGGCGGCTCCGCCATCGCCCTGGCGTGGCTGGTCCCGGTCGTGCCCTTCATCACCGCCGGCCTGCTGCTGCTGTTCGGCAAGCGCCTGGGACGCCTGTCCTCGGCCGTCGCGATCACCTCCATCGGCTTCTCCGCCACCATGGCAGTCCTCATCTTCGTTGAGCTGATGGGCCACCACGCCGGCGACCGCACCTTCGTCGTGCCGGTCGCGACATGGCTGGACATCGTCGGCTTCACCGTCGACTGGTCGATGCTGGTCGACCCGCTGTCGTCGATCATGATGCTGCTGGTCACCATCGTGGGCCTGCTGATCCACGTGTACTCGCTGGGGTACATGGACCACGACCCGCGCTACGAGCGGTTCTTCGCCTACCTCAACCTTTTCGCGGCCTCGATGCTGGTGCTGGTCCTCGGCTCGAGCTTCCTGGTGCTGTTCGTCGGCTGGGAGCTCGTCGGGCTGTCGTCCTACCTGCTGATCGGCTTCTGGTTCGAGAAGAAGGCTTACGCCGCGGCCGCCAAGAAGGCGTTCGTCACCAACCGCATCGGTGACGTCGGCTTCATGGTCGCGATGTTCATCATCTTCGCCACCTTCGGCTCGCTGGAGTTCACCGAGGTCCTGCCGATGGTCGCCACGGCCACCTCCGGCACCCTGGTCGCCATCGGGCTGCTGCTGTTCATCGGCGCCACCGGCAAGTCGGCGCAGATCCCGCTGTACGTGTGGCTGCCGGACGCCATGGCGGGTCCCACCCCGGTCTCGGCGCTGATCCACGCCGCCACGATGGTGACGGCCGGCGTGTACCTGGTCGCCCGCACCTCGTTGCTGTACACGCAGATCCCCGACGTCGGCCTGCTGGTCGCCTGGATCGGCGGCATCACCGCCTTCGTGGCCGGCGCCATCGCCTGCGCGCAGGTGGACCTCAAGAAGATCCTGGCCTACTCCACCGTCAGCCAGCTGGGCTACATGTTCATCGGCGTCGGTGTGGGGGACAACGTCGCGGCGGTCTTCCACCTGCTGACGCACGGCTTCTTCAAGGCCCTGCTGTTCCTGGCCGCCGGGTCGGTGATGCACGCCATGGCCGACCAGACCGACATCCGCAGGATGGGCGGCCTGTGGTCGAAGATGCCGATCACCGGCACGACCTCCTTCATCGGTGTCCTGGCGATCGCCGGGTTCCCGTTCATGTCGGGCTTCTACTCCAAGGAGGAGATCCTGGCGGCCTCCGCCGAGACCCCCGGTGCCGAGGGCATCTGGATCCTGGGCCTCGTCGTCGCCGCCATGACCGCCTTCTACATGACCCGCTGGTTCATGCTGATCTTCACCGGCGACAAGCGCTGGGACGAGGGTGTGCACCCGCACGAGTCGCCGCTGTCCATGACGCTGCCGCTGGGGCTGCTGGCCATCGCCTCCATCGGTGGTGGCGTCATCAACCTGGACCCCAAGACCGGCTGGTTGCACGGCTGGCTCGAGGAGACCGTCATCCTCTTCGAGATCCGCGAGACCTGGATCCCCGTGGCAGCACACCTGCCCGCGGCCCTGACCGCAGCCGCCCTCGGCGTCATCGTGGCGTTCTTCATGTATCGCGCCGCGTCGATGTCGACCATCGGCACCGGCGGCGGTCTCGTGGCCGTCGCGCGCAGCAAGTTCTACGTCGATGAGTTCTACGAGTTCTTCACCGTCCGCGTGGGTGGGGCGCTGGCCAACGGCTTCGCACGAACCGACCGCGGCGGCATCGACGGCATCGTCAACGGTGCAGCGGGCCTGACCCGCTCGTTCGCCGGCGTGGCACGCCGCACCCAGACCGGGTACGTCCGGTCCTACGCGCTCGGCATCCTCGCCGGCACCCTGTTCCTGGGTGTCCTGGTCGCCGCGGCGTTCCTCGGAGGAGACATCTGATGCTCGGCGACATCCCACTGCTGTCACTGCTGATCGGCCTGCCGGCCGTCGCAGCCGTCGTCCTGGCCCTGATCGACCGTGACGACACCGCCCTGCTGCGCAACGTCGCGCTGCTGGGCACCGGCGTGACCTTCCTGGCCACCCTGGTGCTGTTCGCGGACTTCCAGACCGGCGTCGCCGGCTTCCAGCTGACCGAGTCGGTGGAGTGGATCCCCGAGTGGGGCATCACCTACAAGCTCGGCGTGGACGGCATCAGCCTGCTGCTGGTCGTCCTGACCGGTCTGATCTTCCCGCTGGTGGTGCTGGCCGCCTGGGAGCAGCGCGACCGCGCCAAGGGGTTCTTCACCGCCCTGATGGTGCTCGAGTCCGCCCTGATCGGGGTGTTCCTCGGCCTCGACCTGATCCTGTTCTACGTCTTCTTCGAGGTCATGCTGGTCCCCATGTACGCCCTGATCGGCGTCTGGGGCGGCGACAACCGCCGCTACGCCTCGATCAAGTTCTTCCTGTACACGCTGGTCGGCGGCCTGCTGATGCTGCTGGCGATCCTGTACCTGAGCGTGCAGGCCGGCGGGACCTTCGACTACGACGCCATCCTCGCGCTGGACCTCTCGCGCACCGAGCAGATCTGGCTGTTCTGGGCCTTCTTCGTCGCCTTCGCGGTGAAGCTGCCGCTGTTCCCGCTGCACACCTGGCTGCCGGACGCCCACACCGAGGCGCCGACCGTCGGCTCGGTGGTGCTGGCCGCGGTCATGCTGAAGATCGGTGGCTACGGCTTCCTGCGCTTCAACCTGCCGCTGTTCCCCGAGGCCGTGGACCTCTACGCCGGACCGATCCTGGCCGCCGGTGTCATCGGCGTCCTCTACGGCGCGCTCGTCGCCATGGTGCAGAAGGACCTCAAGCGGCTGGTGGCCTACTCCTCGGTCGCCCACCTGGGCTTCATCGCCATCGGCATCTTCGCGCTGCAGCCCATCGCCGCCGGCGGGGCGGTCGTGCAGATGGTCAACCACGGCCTGACGACGGGAACGCTGTTCCTGCTGATCGGCTTCATGTACGACCGGACCCACGACCGGGAGATCGCCAGCTACTCCGGCCTGATGAAGGCGACGCCGATCTTCGGTGGGCTCTTCCTCATGGCCACGATGTCCTCCATCGCCCTGCCCGGGCTGAACGGCTTCGTCGGCGAGTTCCCGATCCTGATCGGCACCTACCAGACGACCCCCTGGGCCGCGATCGCCGCCGCCTTCGGCGTCATCCTGGCCGCCCTGTACCTGCTGTGGGCCTACCAGCGAATGTTCCACGGCCCCGTCGGCGGACACGCCGAGACCATGACGGACCTGAACGCCCGGGAGATCGCCGTCGTGGCGCCCCTGCTGGTGCTGATGCTCGTCATCGGCCTGTACCCCAAGCCGCTCTACGACCGGGTCACCCCCTCCGTCGAGCAGGTCATCACGCAGGTGGACGCCGACATCGCCGCGGCCCGCTCGGCCGCCGGCGACACCACCGCTTCCACGGACTCGGAGTAACCAGACGTGAGCATCATCCTCGCCCAGGTCCTCACCATCCCTGACTTCCCCTGGGCCGCCCTGTCCCCGGAGCTCGTCCTGTTCGGCGTCGGCATCCTCGCCCTGCTGCTGGACACCGCCGGCAAGGACCGGCTGCAGGTCAGCTTCCTCGCCGGAGGCGTGATCCTGGCCGGCTGCGGCATCGCGTTCTGGCAGAACTCCGCCGACACCGACAGCCAGGTCCCCCTCCTCGCGGGCCTGATCGCCCTCGGTGCGGTGCTGCAGTTCGCGCTGACCGGCCTGTGGAAGGACCGGCCCAAGACCCTCGGTGCGATCCTGGCGTTCGCCGGCTTCGCCGCCGCGCTCGGCGTGTCGATCTGGCAGTGGACGGTCTACGACGGCCAGCTGGTGTCGGTCGCCGACCCCGAGCAGGCCTACGTCGGCGCGCAGTCCTTCCTGGGTGGCATGGTCGCCATGGACGGGGTCGCGCTGTTCACCCGGTTCAGCGTCGCCATCGCCGGCATGATCTCGATCCCCGTCGGCTTCGCCTACATGGAGGAGCGTCAGATCCACCGCGGCGAGTACTACCCGCTGCTGCTGTTCGCAGCGACGGGCATGACCCTGCTGGCGTCCTCCAACGACCTGATCATGGTGTTCATCGCCGTGGAGATCCTGTCGCTGGCCCTCTACGTGATGAGCGCGCTGGCCAAGCGTGACCTCAACTCGCAGGAGTCCGCGATCAAGTACTTCCTGCTGGGCGCCTTCTCCTCGGCGATCCTGCTGTACGGCATCGCCCTGGTGTACGGGATCACCGGGTCCACCAACATCCCCGAGATGGGCGTGGCGCTGGCCAGCGTCACCGCGCCGACGGGCCTGGTCATCGCCGCGATGGTGATGATGCTGGTCGGGTTCGCCTTCAAGACCGGCCTGGTGCCCTTCCACTTCTGGACCCCCGACGTCTACCAGGGCGCACCCACGCCGGTCACCGGCTTCATGGCTGCCGCCACCAAGGCCGCGGCGTTCGCCGCCTTCATCCGTGTGTTCGTCGGTGCGCTCGCGCCCCTGCAGCTCACCTGGGCCCCGGTCGTCATCGGGATGGCCGTCATCACCATGCTCGGCGGTGCGGTCCTCGCGGTCGTGCAGACCGACGTCAAGCGCATCCTGGCCTACTCCGCCGTCGCCCACGCCGGGTACGTCGCCATCGGGCTGGTCTCGATCAACCCCGGTGGCGGGGTCGGCTCCGTCGACGTCGGCCGCGAGGCCGTCGGCGCCATGCTGCTGTACCTGCTGATCTACACCTTCATGTCCATCGGGTCCTTCGGTGTCGTGTCGCTGTTCGAGCGCCGTCTGAAGAAGTCCCTGACCGTCGACGACCTGCGTGGCCTGGGCCGTCGCTACCCGGCGCCGTCCCTGGCGATGGGGCTGTTCCTGGTGTCGCTGGCGGGCATCCCCGGCACGGCCGGGTTCACCGCCAAGTTCGCGGTGTTCCGCTCGGCGATCGAGGCCGGTCAGTACGGGTTGGTCGGCGTGGCCGTCGTCTCCAGCGTCATCGCGGGGTTCTTCTACCTGCGGATCATCGCCTCGATGTTCGTCGAGGTCGAGAGCGCCGAGTCGGCCCTGATCGCCGACACGGGTCGGACCACCACCGCGATGGTGGGGCTGGGCGTCGCTGCAGCAGCCGTCGTCGTCCTGGGCGTCCTGCCCGGCACCCTGGTTGGGCTCGCCCAGCAGGCGGGTACTTTTGCGTCCTGATCGTCCCCGCTGCGAGGGGCGACCGACGCCGCTCGGCGCCCCGGCCCCACGGCCGGGCGGTCAGCCCCCGACCCCCCTCCTGGAACCCTGATGGCCATCTCCCGCGAAGTACTCGACGACCTCACCGAACGGGGGGCCGAGCGGGGTGTGGACCTGCGTCCCGGCCTGAGGGCGGTCGAGGCGCAGATGCGCGAGACCGTCATCAGCACCAACCCGTTCGTCACGGAGGCCGCGCAGTACCTGATCGAGGCCGGCGGCAAGCGGTTCCGGCCGATGCTGGCGCTGCTGTCGGGGATGGCGGCCGGCGCACAGCCGACGCACCCCGACCTGGTCAGCGCTGGGGTGATCGTCGAGCTGGTCCACCTGTCGACGCTGTACCACGACGACGTGATCGACGCGGCCGACACCCGTCGGGGCACGCCCTCGACGCACGTGAAGTGGTCCAACACCGTCGCGATCCTGACCGGTGACTTCCTGCTGGCCCGTGCCTCGGAGCTGTCGGCGTCGCTGGGCACCGAGGTCACACGCATCATGGCCCGGACCATCGCCGAGCTGTGCGAGGGCCAGATCCGCGAGGTCCAGGGCTCCCTCGAGGCCGCCCAGAACGGCGCCGTCCGGCACGAGCCGACCCGCCAGCACTACCTGGACGTGATCGACGGCAAGACCGCCTCGCTGATCCGCGCGTCCTGCCGGCTGGGCGCGCTGCTCAGCGGCCAGGGGCCCGCCGCCGTGGACGCCCTGACGCGCTTCGGTCACCACCTGGGCTACGCCTTCCAGCTGGCCGACGACGTGCTGGACATCGCATCGGAGGAGACGGAGTCGGGCAAGGTCCCCGGCACCGACCTGCGCGAGGGCGTGCACACGATGCCCGTCCTGCTGGCGCTGGAGGAGGAGGGGCCGGACTCACCGCTGGCCGCCCTGCTCGCCGAGCCGAACGACGCCAACGTCACCAAGGCCCTCGAGGTCCTGCGGGTCCACCCGGGCCTGGAGGCCGCCCGCGCGGTCGCCCGCGAGGAGGCCGCCCTGGCGAAGGCCGCCCTGGCCGAGCTGCAGCTGGACCCCGCCCACGCGGGGGTCCTGGCCGGGCTGACGTACCTGACGGACTACGCGGCCGACCGGGCTGGCTGAGGGGCGCCCCTCGCCACCCCGACGCTACAGTCTGGCGCATGGTCCCCTGCAACAAGCCCGCCGGCTGGCTGTTCATCGTCCTGCTGCTGGTGCTGGCAGCCTGCACCGACGGGGCGTCGACCACCACGCCGACCGAGGCGGCCGTCGACCCCGCGCTGGTGGGAGAGGTCAGCGCCACCTTCGCGACCTACCGGACCGCGGTGGTCCAGGGTGACGGCGACGCCGCTGTCAGCGCGCTGGACAGCGGGTCCCTGGAGGACATGCAGCGGATCGCCGACCTGGCCGCGACGGCGCAGGAGGACCAGGTCCGGGCCCTCCCGGCGGCCGAGCAGCTGCTGGTGCTGACCTACCGCCTGCGTCCGGACCTGCTGGACGCCCCCCAGCCGTACGCCGCGCTGGTGGACGCCGGGCTGGGCGGGCAGGACCGCTCGCTGGGGGACCTGGGTGAGGTCACCCAGGGCGGCACCGGTCTGGCGCTGGGCACCGTCACCGACCCCACCACGGGCGTGCCCACGCCGTTGCGCTGGCGCTTCCTGCGCGAGGACGACTCGTGGCGCTTCGACCTGGTCACGGCCCATCGGCTGCTGTCCCAGGCGATCGCCAACGGGGCCAACCGGGCCGGGATCGGCGTCGACGAGCTGGTCGCGGCCACGGTCGTGGACCTCAGCGGCGAGGACGAGTCGACCGTCGAGGCCCTCTACACCGAGGCCCCGGCCGCCCCGTAGCGCCTTGCGTCAGCTGGCGCCGGGTGCCCAGTGCGTCTGCCCGAGCGCGCCCAGCAGGGCATCGGGGCCCTGCCCGGCCGCGGTCTCCTGGTAGCTGAACAGCACCTCGCCGTCGACGAACGGCGCGGCCTCGCCGATCTGCAGCAGCGACTGGTCGACCGCGTTCAGCCACGACCCCTGGCCGGGCGCCGTCATCACCCCGGTCGCCTGCCGCAGACCTGCCACGTAGGACATCCAGTTGCGGTGGTAGTGGGCGTGGCGGCTCTCGCGGAAGTACAGCATCGGCATGGCCACGTCGATCAGGCCCTCGGCCATCCACTGCGGCCACGGCTGGAACACCTGGACGTACGCCGGCGTGGACTCGAAGGCACGGCCCTCGACCGGGCCGTTGCCCCAGGCGATCAGCGCGGCGGACACCCCGACGGTCGGATCGACCTGCTGCACGGCGGCACGGACACGGCGGAGGATGTCGGTCGTCTGCGCCCGTCGCCAGTCGCCGAACTGCGGGTCCTCCGGTGACGGGACGTCCGCCCGACCGGTCTCGGCCTGGAAGCGGGCCAGGGCGGTGGGGTTGTAGCCGGCGTCGGCGCCGGGGTAGCGCAGGTAGTCAAGGTGCACGGCGTCGACGTCGTAGGCCGCAAGCTCGGCGGCGGTCGCCACGACCAGGTCCTGCACGGCCGGGTGACCCGGGTCCAGGAAGTCCGTCGGCGCACCGGCAGAGGTGTAGGTCACCCAGGTGTCGGCCGGGGCGGCGTCACGCCCGTGCTGCACGAAGGTCCAGTTCAGGGGTGAGGGGTTGGCCGCCGTCTCGGGCGTCCAGGCCGGCATCGCGGTGTACCAGGCGTGGACGCTCAGGCCGCGCGCACGGGCGCCGGCGGCCACCTCCGCCAGCACGTCCAGGCCCGGCTCGAAGCCCGGGTCGTTGCCCCGGGGCAGGAAGGAGGAGCTGTAGTAGGCGTCGTAGCGCCGTCCCACCTCGACCACGACGGTGTTGCCGCCACCGGCGACCACCGTGTCCAGCATCTGGGCGATCGAGCCGCGGCTCAGCAGCACGGAGTCCAGCACGTGGACCCAGACACCCTTGATGCGGGAGGGGAACGTCGGTCCGCTGGCGGGGACCGCCGTGGCCTGTGCGAGCTCGGCCGTGGTCGGCTGTGGGGTGGGGGAGGGGGTCGCCACCGCCGGGGCGGGGTCGGGCGTCGCCGAGGGCGGTGCCGGCTCGGTCACGGTCGCCTGCGGCTGGGGCGCCGCCGGCTTGTCGACGCCACCCACCATGGTCGCGGCGGGGGTGGGGACCGAGGCGAGCAGCAGCAGGTTCATCGTCAGCAGCAGCACGACGGCAGCGCTGAGCAGCGGCACGTGACGGTGTGACGGGCGGGGCACAGGGGTCCGATCCGGGACGGTGGGCGGGCAGGGAGGCGAACAGGAACGCTATCGCGGTCAACGAGCCGAGGGCCCGGCTGTTACACGTCCGCTCCCACAAGGTCGGCAGGCAGCGCCCCGACATTCGCCGGTCCAGCCGGGTGGTCGGTGCCACCGACGGGTAGGGGCAGGCCAGGAGCCCCTCGGCTCCGAACGACTTCACAACGCACCCGGAGGACGACCGATGAGCACCGACACCATGCCTGACACCACGCAGAAGCCCGCTGCCGGCACCGCCCCGGCCTGGATGCCCCCGCCGGCACCCGGCACCGGGCTGACCACCGCGACGCCTGAGCCCGCGCGGCCCGCCGCGACCCAGCAGGTGGCTCCGGCCGCCGCGACCCAGCAGGTGGCTCCGGCCGCCGCGACCCAGCAGGTGGCCCCGGCCGCCGACCGAGGAGTGACCTCGGCCGCCACGACCAGCAGGGTCACGACGGTCGAGGAGGACACCACACCCCTTGGTCGGCGGCTGCTGGCCGGCGCGGTCTGGGGGCCGGTCGCGATGGGCGCGGCTGCGCTGCTGCAGATGTGGTCCTCGGCCCTGGGTGGCGACGTCGCGGTCCGACCGCTGCGGCTGCTGACGACCATCACGGGTGGCGGGGCCAACCTGGTGGACGGGTCGGTCCTGCAGGGGATCCTCGCCAACGTCCTGCTGGGCGTGACCTTCGGCGTCCTGTTCGCACTGGTCGCCCCCCGTCTGCACGGTGCCCGCGCCGTCCTCGTCGGTGCCCTGGTGTTCGGCGCCGGCATCTTCGCCGTCGACCACTACCTGATCGCCACCCAGTACCCGCTGCTCGAGCTGCGCGACGACGCGCTGCTGCTGGGTTCCCGCCTGGTGTTCGCCGCCGTCCTCGCGATCGGCTTCCTGCCCTCCTCCACAGCTGAGTAGCCCCGCCCCGGCAGCCCTGCGTCCTGACGGCCGCCGCCCACCGGCCCACCCCTCACCAGGGGTGGGCCGGCGTCGTTCCCGGCACCGTGCGGCACGACGGCGCAGCGGACGGCAACCTGGGGAGCCGCCGGATTGGGCAGCCCGGTGGACTGTTTCGTAGACTGACGCCCCGCAGCCCTTGCGTTGCCACATCTGTGCCCCGACCCTCCGTCGGGGACGTGGAGCCGAGGGTCGTGAGTGTTGGCCCCGCTGAGGAGAATCATGACCGAGTACTACCAGGCATACGGCACGGTGTTCGCCCTGCTGCTGGCAGGTATCGCCCTCGTCGCCGTCGCCTTCGTGCTGGGCAGGATCGTCAGCCCGAAGCGTGAGTACGGCCGCTACGGCGAGAAGCCGATCGCGTTCGAGTCGGGCATCGACCCGGTCGGGTCCGGCTGGTCCCAGACCAACATCCGGTACTACATGTTCGCCTTCATGTTCGTCATCTTCGACGTGGAGACGCTGTTCGTGTTCCCGTGGGCCACATACCTCGAGACCGCCGGTGACGACCAGGGCTTCATCCTTGGCGTCATGCTGGTGTTCCTGTTCTTCGTCACCGTGACGCTGCCGTACGAGCTCAAGAAGGGTGTACTCAAGTGGGTCTAAGCGACCAGGTAGAGGTTCCCAAGCCGCTGAAGTTCGTCCTCAACTGGGGGCGCAAGTACTCCCTCTGGGTCTACAACTTCGGACTCGCGTGCTGCGCCATCGAGTTCATCGCCGGCTCGACCTCCCGCCACGACTTCATCCGCCTGGGCGTCATCCCGTTCGCCCATGCCCCACGGCAGGCGGACCTGATGATCGTCGCGGGCACGCTGACGGACAAGATGGCCCCGGCCATCAAGCGTCTGTACGACCAGATGCCCGAGCCGAAGTACGTGATCTCCTTCGGGTCCTGCTCCAACTGCGGTGGCCCCTACTGGGACTCCTACTCGGTGACCAAGGGCGTCGACCAGATCATCCCCGTCGACGTCTACGTGCCCGGCTGCCCGCCGCGCCCCGAGGCGCTGCTCGAGGGCATCGTCCACCTGCAGGAGATGATCGGCAACGAGTCCCTGAAGGACCGGTACGCCGACCGTGACTCGCGCCAGCCCATCGTGGTCGGCGGCGGGGACCCCTCCCAGCACCCGCTCTCGGACCCGATGTAGCCGATGACGATCGAGACCCACCCCATGGATGCCCTCGCGGCGCAGTTCCGTGACCAGCTCGGCGAGCGCGTCCTCGACACGCAGATCGCCTACGGCCAGCTGACCGTCACCGTCGACCCGGAGGCGTTCCCCCAGGTCGCCCGCTT
Source organism: Euzebya sp. (assembly GCA_041633535.1). Lineage (GTDB taxonomy): Bacteria > Actinomycetota > Nitriliruptoria > Euzebyales > Euzebyaceae > Euzebya. Next base: position 11,528 of record JBFKGB010000061.1, read on the forward strand.
CTGCAAGCAGGACCTGGAGCTGACGTTCTTCGACTTCCTGTCCGCCGTGGACGAGCGCGAGGACGGCTTCAGCGTCGTCGCCCGCGTGTACTCCCACGTCAAGCGACAGGGCCTGATGCTGCGGACGATGGTCCCCGGGGGTCGCGAGGCCCCGAAGCTGCCGACGCTGACCAACGTCTACGCCGGTGCCAACTGGCACGAGCGCGAGACCTACGACATGTTCGGCATCATCTTCGAGGGACACCCCGGCCTGCTGCCGCGGATCCTGACGGTCGAGAACTTCGAGGGCTTCCCGCTGCGCAAGGAGTTCAAGCTGGCCAGCCGCATCGTCAAGCCGTGGCCGGGCGCCAAGGAGCCCGGCGGCGACGACGACGACGCCAAGGCCGAGAAGAAGCCGGCTGCAGCCGCCCCGGGCGCCGACCCCGAGGACCGCGCCGCCGCCGCGAAGGCCAAGGCCGAGCGCGCCAAGGCGAAGGCTGCCGAGGCGCGTAAGCGGAAGGCCGAGGAGAAGGCGGCGGCCCAGGCTGCGGAGGAGCCGGGCGAGCAGCCCGCCCAGACCGGCGAGACCGCGGCGGCAACCGCCGAGGAGCCGCCCGCCGGTGGGACGCCGGGC
>JBFKGB010000062.1:0-12127 GCA_041633535.1 Euzebya sp.
CTGTACCGCGACCTGACGGACTGGAAGGGATGACCGTGGAGGCGACGCCGCAGGACTACACCCCGGTGTCCACCATGTCGCTGCGCGACCTGCGGACCGAGATGCTGCGCCGCGCCGCCGTGATGGCCGCACGCGCCCGCACCTGCCGGGCCCGCGGCGACCTGCGCAGCGCCCGGGCCTACGAGGCCCGTGCCGAGAAGATGGCGCGGGTCGCGCGGTCCGTGAACGTGTCCTGACACGCGGCTTGGACGTCTGCCGGACCGTCGATGTTGCGCGGGAACTTTCCGGTGCTGCATGCACATACATGACCCACGACGTGTCTATCATGTTCACTCGGGGGAACATGACCCATTCGTGCAGCAGTGAGGAATACAAAACTGATGGCATCCGCAGAAGAGACAGTCCGGACCTACCTGACCGCACTGCGCGACCCCGAGTCCCTTCGCGACGAGGACCTGATCGCTGAGAAGACGGCGAAGCTCGAGTCGGCGGACGACCCGATCTCGCGTCTGATGCTGCAGGAGGAGATCCGCAAGCTCGCTGCACCGTCCCTGGAGTCCGTCGAGGACGAGTTCGTCGTCCACGCCAAGGCCTGGGCCGACGAGGTCGGCATCTCCGGCAAGGCGTTCGCGGCGGAGGGTGTCCCCACCCAGGTGCTGCGACGTGCCGGCTTCGACGTGGGCGGGACGACCAAGGCGAAGCGGTCCACGACGCGACGGTCCTCGGGGACCCGTGTGACGACGGAGGAGGTCATCGCCGCGATGCCGTCGGGGTCCTTCACCGTGAAGATGCTGAAGGAGTCCTCGGGCGCCTCACCCGCGGTCGTCCGCAAGGCCATCAACGCCGAGCAGGAGGCCGGGCGTCTGGTCGAGATCGGCCCGGACCCCGACCACAGCGGCCCGGGACGTGCCGCCACGCTCTACAAGAAGGGCTGAGCCCTCACAGGCTGGCCGCCGCCAGCACGGCGACCACCACCCAGGACGACACCAGGACGACCGCCGGCTCTGCCCGGCGGTCGTCGCGCGTCCGCAGCGCCACGACCATCCCGACCAGCACCGGGACGACCAGCAGGGTCAGCTGCAGCAGCAGCCGGGGCACGACGCCGTAGGGCCACGGCCGGATCACCAGGTCCGCCGTGCCCAGCAGGTCCAGACCGGTCCCCAGCGGATCGCTCAGCCGTGACCACAGCACCTGGGCGGAGACCCACAGACGGTCCCGCTCGACGGCCGCGGACAGGCCTGCCCCCACGACCAGGAACGGGAGCACCGCGGTCACCCGCCCGGCTGCGCGCAGACGGCGGCCCCATCGCACCGCGCCGTGGACGCTCAGCACCCCGAGGGCCACGAGGACGACGTAGGCCAGCACGGTCGCGGGCTCGCTGAAGGGCAGCACGCCCACGCGGGCGACGTCGGTGACGAACCAGCGCGAGAAGCGCAGCTCGGCCGCCACGAGCCCGCCCAGCAGGACCCCCAGCGCCGTCAGGTGCTGCGGTGGGACCGTCAGGGACCGGTGCCGACGGGCACGGGCGAGCGCGGCGAACAGCACCGTCAGGATCTCGGCGCGGGCGAGCCAGCGCTCGCGGCCCACGGCCAGGCACCCGGCCCAGGTCACCAGCGCGTACACGCCCAGGGCCAGCCCCAGGACGCGGGGCTCCAGCCCCGGCTGGTAGGCCGTCAGCCACCAGGTGATCAGCAGCGCGCCCCCGACGGCCACCCGGTCCAGCACCATGTCGGGGACGGCGGCGCGCGACGTCGGCCCCGCCACCCTCTCCAGCAGCCGGGCGACGCCGTCGAACGGCGCGAGCCGACCCCAGACGTCGGTGACCAGCGAGGTCATCAGCAGGAGGGGCCAGCCGGCGCCGATGACCAGCGCCGTCGTGATGGTCTCCAGCTGCGAGGGTTCGCCCAGCCGTCCCGCGACCACCGCCAGCACCAGCAGCGCGGCCCCGACCGCGCGGCCGACCAGCTGGCTGCGCGACAGGGGGTCCGGCCCCGTGGACGCGTCGGCGGGCGCCAGGTCACCAGAGGACGGCTCCGCAACGGCCTGGTCGGCCGACGCACGCGAGCGGAGCACGACGGCGACCACCCACAGCAGGACGGACACCCCGAGCGCGACGACGGCAGGAGCGACCCCCAGGCCGACGCTCTCGGTGACGGGATGGGCCAGGAGCATTGGTTCGGTACTGTGCCATGCGTAAGGTGCGGTGGCTCCGGCTCGTACCGATCACGACGATGGCCGGACCCCTCAGACCGGCACGGCGGAGAAGAGAGAGACGACAATGCGGATGACACGACGACGTACGACGGTGGTGGTCCTGGTGTTGGGGCTGCTGGCGGCCCTGCCGGGGACGGCCTTCGCCGACCACCCGGCACCAGGCGCGACCAGCGCCTTCGGCCCCGCCAGCACCAACGCCAACCAGGGCGGGCAGGACGGGGTGTCCTTCGAGATCCTCGCGAGCTTCCCGGCAGGCAACTCCTTCACCGACCACGAGTTCTTCAGCCAGGACGGCGAGATCTTCGCCGCGGTCGGCACCCTGGGCGGCGGTGGCGTCAACCTCGCCGGCCAGACGATCGTGAAGATCACCGAGGGCGGTCCCCCCTCCACCGGCGGCGCGATCGACCCCTCCTTCGTCAGCGCCTTCCCCTCCGCCACCTGCGTCACCGACGCCAGCGGGGCGCTGGGCCTGCAGCACGACGTCGAGGCCGCACCCAAGGGCATCACGATCCTGAACGAGGTCAACCCGTTCGCCGACGCCTCCGACACCCAGCTGATCCTGGACGCCACCGACGCGCCGGGACGCTGCCACGACCAGGGCGTCCTGGGCTTCGTCGGTCCGCCGCAGGGTGGGCTCGAGATCGTCGACGTCACCGACCCGGCCGCGCCCGTCGAGCTGGCGCTGACCAGCCACATCGGTGAGTCCCACACCGTCAACGTCGACCCGAAGCGTCCCCACATCGCCTACGTCGTGACGTCCGACGCGGTCACCACGTCGATCGACGTCAACGACTGCGACGGCGACGGCGACGTCGAGGAGCGGATCCGCGAGAACGAGTGCGCCGGCGACACCGACACCTCCGACCTCGACGGCTTCGAGATCGTCGACTACAGCTCCTGCATGGACCTGCCCGAGGGCATGTCCGTGGAGGACAAGCGTGAGGCCTGCCAGCCCGAGGTGTTCCGCTACCGCTACCCGACGATCGACATGTCCCTGGGGCACACCAACCTGGGCACCGTCTACGGCTGCCACGAGCTGGAGATCTACCCCGACGACCGCATGACGTGCGGCTCGGGCGCGACGATGATCGTGCTGGACATGGCGGGCGCCTTCGACGACAACGGCACCCCCACCGACTTCAGCGACGACACCGTCAACGGTGAGGCGCTGCCGTGCCAGGCACGTGCCAGCACGACCGAGGGTCCGACCGCCACCGGCGCGACCGTCTACGACTGCGTCACCGGCGGCACGGCCGAGGCACCCGTCGCACTCGACGTCGCCACCTGGATCGCCGATGGCGCGCCCTCCGTCGAGGGTGTCCGTTGGCTGGGCAGCGCCTACCACATGGGCCGCGAGTCGGCGACCGGCGCCGCCTCCCCCGCCTTCGGCGCGGCCGAGGACATCGACTTCAACCACGAGGCCGAGTTCACCCACTCCGGGAACTTCGTGCTCGCCACCGACGAGCGCGGCGGCGGCGTGCTGCCCCCCGGCGCGACCTGCAACCAGGGTGTGGACAACCCGACCGGCAACGGCGGCATCCACGCCTACGCGACCGACCGGCTGACCACCGACCGTCCCGAGACGGCCGAGGCCGCCTTCGACGCCTACGGGCTGACGTCGGAGGGCGAGAAGGCCATCTACCGCGCGTCGGTCCAGACCGGCAGCGAGGTGGCGTTCTGCACCGCCCACGTCTTCCACCAGATCCCCGGGCAGAACCGGATCTTCATGGCCTGGTACTCCCAGGGCACCCGGGTCGTGGACTACGTCGAGAACCCCGACGGGACCATCGACTTCATCGAGGTCGCCTACTTCATCCCCGAGAACACCGACCAGTGGGCCTCGGAGGTCTTCGACTTCGAGGAGAACGAGGACGGCAGCTTCACCTACTACGGGCTGTCGGCCGAGACTCTCGAGGGACGCGGCACGATCGACATCTTCTCTGCGACCCTGCCCCGACCGGCGCAGCTGGCCGACGAGGTGTTCACGCTGGACCGCATCGAGGGGTCCGGCGCCGTCGACACCGCCGTCGCGGTGTCACAGGACGCCTTCCCGGGTGGCAGCGACGCCGTCGTGCTGGGCCGCGCCGACGTGTACGCCGACAACCTTGCCGGCGGGCCGCTGGCAGCCAAGGTGTCCGCACCCCTGCTGTACACCGCGACCACGCAGCTGGACCCCGCGACGGCCGCGGAGATCCAGCGTCTGGGCGCCACCGAGGTCTTCGTCCTCGGCGGTGAGGCGGCAATCAGCCCCGCCGTCGAGGCCGAGCTGGTCCAGCTGGGCCTGACCGTCACCCGGTTCGCCGGCGCCAACCGCTTCGAGACCGCCGCGCTGGTCGCCGAGGAGGTGGGCAGCGCCACCGGCACCGCCTACGTGGTCGAGGGCGAGAACGCCGACTCCGCACGCGGCTGGCCGGACCCCGTGTCGGTCGCGCCGCTGGCGGGCTTCCAGGGCGACCCGGTCCTGCTGGTCAACCGTGACCGGCTGCCGCAGGAGACCGTGGACGCGATCGCCTCGCTGGGCATCGACGACGTGGTCATCGCCGGCGGCACGGCCGCGGTCAGCCAGCCGGTGGCCGACGCCATCGACGCACAGGTCAGCGATGTCAGCCGCCTGGCCGGCGCGACCCGGTACGAGACGTCGCTGGCGGTCTACCAGGCGCAGATCGCCGCGGGCATGTCCCCGGCGACGCTGACCCTGGCGACCGGTCGCGACTGGCCGCAGGCGCTGGCTGCCGGGCCCGTCTCGGCCATGGACGGGACCGCCTTCGCCGTCATCGACGGCCAGGGTGGCGCGGACACGCTGTCGCAGCTGCTGGCGGCCAACGAGGACGCCGTGACCCGCGTCCGGCTGATCGGTGACACCGCTGCGATCTCGGCCGAGGTCGAGGCCCAGATCCTGGACCGGTTCGCCCCCGAGCCGCCGGTGATGGACGAGGAGACGCAGACCGCCGGTGTCGTCCCCCCGATGGGGACCGACGCGCTGCTGCTGCTGGGTGGTGCGGCGCTGCTGGCCACGGCGGCGCTGCGTCGCCGCCGCACCGTGTAGCGGGTCGTTCTGAACCCCTCGACGCCCCCGGCACCTGCCGGGGGCGTCGTGCGTCCTACCGGTCGGTGTCCGGCGGTCCGGACAGTGGCACCGAGGCGATCGGGCCGGCGTGGGATGGGGTGGCCCACAGGGACCAGGCGATGGCACCCAGGCCGGCCACCAGACCCAGCATGCTGCCGACCGCCAGCCAGCCGGGGCTGGGCAGCTGCCGGCCGCTGAACATCTGCACGGTCGCCCACGGCAGGTCGCGACCCGGTGCGGCGACGGCGAACAGCTCCAGCATCCGGGGGTAGGCGTAGGCGTTGGCCCACGTGAGGGCCCCCAGGGTCGCGTACAGCCCGACGGGCAGGCCGTCCAGACGCCGGGCCGGACGCCCCAGCGCATCCAGCCGCAGCCTGATGGCGTCCAGTGGCAGCACCAGCAGCAACGCCAGCCCGGTGAAGGCCGGCCACAGGTAGCGGGCGTGCGGTGCTCCGCCCTGGCTGACGAAGGAGGCCATCATGGCCATCAGCGCCCACCACCAGGTGGCCAGCAGGACCCACACGGCGACGATCCGTCCCTCGCCACGCAGCCGTGTGCGCCACACGTGCCAGACCGTCAGCACGGCCGCGGTCCACAGCAGGACCAGGATGATCCGGTGGACGTCCTGCACGAAGTAGCCCGACACCACGTAGTCGCTGCCGTCGGGCAGGCCCTCCATCTTCGACCACAGCTGCAGCTCCTGGAAGCGGTACTGCTGGCTGGCGCTGAAGACCTCCCAGAACGTGCCGCGGGGCGACCGGCCGTGCAGCTCGAACAGCGCCGCGCTGCCGGTGGGGTCGCCGTAGAGCGCCACGTTCCCGATGAAGAACCAGCCGGCCGCCACCAGGGCCGACAACCCGATCAGCGCCGCACCACCGACGCCCCGGGCGATGCGGCCAGGCAGCCGCGCGGGGCCGTGCAGCAGGTGCGCCACCCCCCAGGACGTGCCGGCCAGCAGCACCAGGACGACGGAGGGTGCGCGCATCAGCGCCGCGACCGCGCTGGCGGCACACATGGCGAGCAGCCGTCCTCGGGACGGACCCAGGACCAGCACCTCCACGGCGACGGCCAGCAGCCCGACCGTGGCCGCGCTGGCCAGGCCGTCGGTGTAGGCCGTCCCGGCGATGTGCACCGCGTACGGGACCATTGCGGTCAGCATCGCCACGCCCACCACGACGCGTGGCCGTTGCGGCAGCAGCAGCCCCACGATGCGGGCGGCGAAGACGACGGCGACGGCGCTGCCCACGACGTTCAGCAGACGCGCGACCCAGAACCCGACGAGCGGCTCGCCCAGCTCGACCCCCAGCCACAGTGGCACCGCCATCAGGGCGTAGGCCCCGGGCGGGTGGTTGGCGGTCCAGGTGGACAGCCCCTCGGGCATCCCGGGGACGGGCAGCTCGGCGGGGAACGTCGCGATGTGGGGGATGACGCCCTGCGTCAGCGACAGCGCGTAGGCGACGTGCGCCGTCTCGTCGGGGGGCGCGAAGGGCGGTGTGCCGAAGGCGTGCAGGGTCCCCAGCACCGTCAGGACGGTGACCGCCCCGAGCACGCCGACGGCTGCACGTCGCCGGGGGACGTCGCCACCTGTGGGGTCGCCGAAGACGGCCAGCACGAACCAGCTGACAACGCGAGGGGGCAGCGCGTGCATCAGTGAAAAGCGTGACCCGGTCGGCGCGAGGGCCCGTTGCCCTGCACCGACCGGGTCGATCGCCAGACGGTGGGCCTAGCCCAGCGCCGCCACGATCTCGGGCTTCAGGCCGGTGTGCTTGGCCATGAACTCGGTCCGCTCGGCCTTCACCTTCTCGACCAGGGCGGTGTACTCCTCACCTCGGCCCAGACGCTCGTACAGCTTCCTGGGCTGCAGCAGCTCGGGGTCGTCGAAGCCGGGGACGCTCTTGGCGATCTCGTAGCCGAAGTCGGGGTCGACCTCCCACTCGATGGTGCCCTCGGCGATGCCCTTCACGACCGCGGAGGAGTGGGGGATCTTGATCTTCTTCGAGCCCTCGACGTCCTCGCCACCGCCGACACGGCCGGTCGACATCAGGTAGACACCGAACTCGTAGTCCATCGACTCGATCATCTCGACCAGGCGGTTGCCCTGCATGTGGTCGAACCGCATGAAGAACGGGTTGGTGCCCGGCACGCGCAGGAACTTGCCGGCCTCGAGCGCGCCACCGGCGGACGTGCCCTTGGTCTCGCCCAGCATGAAGTAGGCGGCTGCCTGCTCCGGGGACGTCATCCGGGCGACGGCCGGGATGATCGACTCGTTGCGGTTCAGGATCAGCAGGAAGTTCGCCTTGCCCAGCTTGCGCGGGTCGAAGTGCGGGATGTCCTTCAGCGGGAACGTGCCACGACCGTTGGCCGTGTAGGTGTCGTCGAAGAAGTCGACCTTGCCGTCCGTGACCGCGACGTTCTCGAGCCAGGACTCCTCGGCCGTCAGCGCGGCGTGGATCGTGGGCTCGTACTGCGGGTCCAGACCGATGGTCTTGGCGAAGCAGCCGTCCTCGGTGGAGTACACGTCCCCACCCTCGACCAGGGCGACGATGTCGTCCTGCACCGGCAGGGAGTTGTTCTGCTGCTGGAAGGTCGTGGTGGTCTTGCCGGTGCCGGACAGGCCCACGATCAGGGCGACCTTGTCACCCTCGTCGGTCGGGATGACCTTGGCGCCGGAGTGCATCGCCAGCGCACCCTGCTCGTACACCCAGTCCATCCACATGCGCAGGCCGCCCATCTTCGACTCACCGAAGTAGTCGATGGAGAAGACGCGCGTGACCTCGTTGGCGAGGTCGATGGTGACCAGCTTGTCGCCCGGGAACCCGTCAGCGGGGCAGTTCGGGGTGTAGATGATGGTCAGGGCGTCGGACTCGTCCCAGTCCGCGTCCTTGTCGAAGTACAGCTGCTGCTGCATCGCCGGGATGTTGGCGTTGGAGGCCTCGATGTACACGCGGGCGGCGCGACGCATCGGGGAGTTCTCGGGGCCGATGTAGCCCTCGACCAGGACCATGTCCTGCTCGGCGATGTAGGCGTCCTGACGAGCTGCCTGCTCGGCGTAGTCCGCGGTGGACATCGTCTGGACCTGGGTCGACGAGGGGTCGTCGGTCACCAGGAAGGTGGAGCCGGCCGAACGCGACGTCGTGCGCACGGTGACGTTGTAGTTGCCGAACTCGGTCAGCTCGGCGTTCGGCATCTTCGCGACCAGGTCACGAAGCTCGGCTTGGGACGGATTGCGAAGAACGCTCTTCGCCTTCGGCAGCTCAATGCTCACTGCGGACTCTCCTGTGTGGCGACGTGGTGACCCCGACGGAGCTTGTGAACCCGCTCACAAGATCGGGTGTGGTAACCGGATGTTAACCGATGGGCTGTTCTGGCCCATAACCCGAATGGACTAGGCATCCGGAGGTGTGCCCAGCCGGGACGGCTCGGATCCGACCCCGCCCGACCGCCGTGGGGACATCGAGGGGTCGATGGTGCCGTCGTCGGCCAGCATCGCCAGCACCGCCTCGACGCTGCGCCGCGCCGCCGGGTGCAGGATCTCGGGCACGTCGGTGTAGACGAGCCGCACGATCGCGGCGGCATCGGTCGCCCCCCGGGTGATCGCGTCCAGCACCTGCTCCTGCCGCTGCTGGCGGTGTGCCAGGTACTCCTCGATCTTGGCCGCCGGGTCCGCCACCGTGGGACCGTGCCCCGGGTACACCGCGCTGCCGGGTGCCCGGCGCAGCCGCTGGAGCGAGGCCAGGTAGGCCGCCATGTCGCCGTCCGGCCAGTTCACGACGGTCGAGCCCCGGCCCAGCACGTGGTCGCCGGTCAGCACGACGTCGGTGTCGGTCAGCCGCAGGCACAGGTGGTCCGAGGCGTGCCCCGGGGTGTGGATCGCCCGGATGGTGGTGCCGGCGAGCCGCAGCTCCTCCTCGTCCCGCAGCGGGACGGCACCCGGCACCAGCCCCGGGTCGAACGCCCGCAGGTCCGCGTTCCACCCCTGCGCCCAGCCGGCGGCCTCGGAGTGGTCCAGGTGGTGGTGGGTGATGACGACCGCGGCGACCTCGCGCCCCGCCAACGCCGCCTCGACCGCGGCGCGGTGCACGGGGTCGTCGGGACCCGGGTCGACGACGACCGCGGCGCCGTGGTCGGCCTGGCCCAGCAGGTAGGTGTTGGTGCCCTCCAGCGTCATCGGTGAGGCGTTGGGCGCCAGCACCAGCGTGGTCAGGGCGTCCAGCCGCGTCGCGTCGGCCATGTCAGCGGTACACCTCGTGGGGGTAGCGATCGTCGTCGGGCAGCACGATGTCGGTGTAACGACCGTCGGCGTCCATCAGGATGTGGGGCTGGACCGGGTGGACGGCCTCCTGGGCGCGGGCCGCCGCGATGACGTCGGCGACCGTCCGCGACCGCGCGACCCCCTCCAGGGTGCGGATGGTCGGGAAGATCATGAAGAAGGTGTCGTCGTCGAACGCCTGCTGCGGGGTGACCCAGCGCGACTCGGTGGTCTCGACGTTGTCGGCCGACGCCTGGGCCCCGGCGGGCAGCCGGGCCACGAAGAAGAACGTGTCGTAGCGGCGTGGCTCCTGGATCGGGGTGATCCAGCGGCTGAGCAGCGTCACGGCGCCGAGGTCGAGGACCAGGTCGTGGTCCTCCAGGAACGCCAGCCAGTCGAAGGTCGACCCGCGCTCGTTGGTCCCGACACGTGCGGCGACGACGTCGGGGGCGTCGGTGTCGAACGGCCGGCCGTCGGGGTGCGATGCCAGCATCACGCCGGCCTCCTCGAACGTCTCGCGCACCGCGGCGACGTGCAGTGCCAGGACCCGGTCGGCGTCCGCCCCGAAGGTGGAGGTCAGGGCGTCAGGGTCGATGCCCGACCACCGGTGGGCGGGGACCTGCGCGTCCTGCGGGTCCATCACCCCGCCGGGGAACACCCACGCGCTGGCGGCGAACCCGGAGCGGGCGTGCCGGCGCAGCATCAGGACCTCGGGCACCCCCTCCCCCTCGCGGAGCAGCACGATCGTGGCAGCGCTGCGTGGCTCGGGGGCCTCGTCAGGACGGGTGGGGATGGTTCGTGGCTCCATCAGCCGGATCCTACGACGCGGTCAGGCGTCGCCGAAGCGCTCGGCCGGGAACGCCAGGGGGAGGGTGAGGGACAGCCGTCCCTCGGTCGAGGTCGCGACCACGTGCCAGCCGCCGTCGACGTAGCCGCAGCGGACGGCGTCGCTGTCGTGCACCCGGATGCGCGAGGTGTGGACCGTCGCCGGCCGGGTGTAGAGGTGCAGGGCGGCCTCGGGCAGCGACGTGGGCAGCCCGTCCGTCGCACGGGGCTGGCTGGCGTGCTCGTCGAGCACCAGCAGCCGGTCGTCCTCGGTCACGACGATCCGCCGGGCGCTGTGGCGCAGCAGGGGCAGCACCACCGCGGTGTCCTCGGTGACGTCGATGTCCAGCAGCCCGCGGACCTCTGTGCGGACCGCGGTGTCCTCCCACACCGCCGCCGCCCCGCGCTGCAGACGGTCCAGCGCCTCCGACGACGCGGCGCTGGGCATGGGCGGGACCGTCCTGCCCGACGGTGCCACCAGCCGCAGGTCCGTCGTGGGCGACCGCGGGATGGGTGTCAGCGCCTCGGCCCCTGTCGCCATGGACGCCTCCGGCGAGGCGGTGGCCAGCCCGGCGTGCAGCCCGTCGTCGTCCAGGGCGTACCTGACGCGGGGATGGGCGCCCTCCATCCCGGTCAGCACCAGGGCGACGGCGCCGTCCTCCTGTGGTGTCTCCTCGGTCAGGATCCATGTGGTGACGGTCATGGCGGGCATTGTCCACCCTCGACAGCGTGCGATGCTTGCGGTTGCGCATGGATCCCAACCCCCTCGCGGCGCTGCCGCGCACCGACCACCTGCTGGACGCGGCCTCGTCGCTGGTCGCCCGACACGGTCGCGAGGACACCCGGGCGGCCCTGACCACGGCGCTGGAGGAGGTCCGGGCCCAGGTCACGGCCGGGGCCCCGATCCCGGTGGACCTGCAGGTGCGCCTGCTGCAGCGCGCCGCCGGCATCCTGGGTCGCGTCAGGGCCGCGGGACCGGTGCGGGTCGTGAACGCCGCCGGTGTGGTCGTGCACACCAACCTGGGACGCGCACCGCTCAGCCGTGAGGCCGTCGACGCGGTGGTCGCAGCCGCCGGCTACTGCGACCTGGAGCACGACCTCGACTCCGGGGGTCGCGGCTCGCGGGGAGCGCACGTCGATCGTCTGCTGGCCGACGCTGCGGGGGCCGAGGCCGCCATGGTCGTCAACAACTGCGCGGCGGCGCTGGTGCTCGTCCTGTCGGTGCTGGCCGGCGGACGGCAGGTGCCCGTCAGCCGTGGCCACCTGGTCGAGATCGGCGGGTCGTTCCGGCTGCCCGACATCATGGCTGCGTCAGGCGCCACGCTGCTGGAGGTCGGGACGACCAACCGGACGCGCGCGGCGGACTACCGGCAGGGCGAGGACGTCGCCGCGCTGCTGACCCTGCACCCCTCCAACTTCTCCCAGACCGGCTTCGTGACCCAGCCGACCCTCGCCGAGGTGGCCGCCGTCGCCCGCGAGCGTGGTGTCCCGCTGATCCACGACGCCGGGTCCGGCCTGCTGCGCCGCCCCGAGGAGGGCCCGCTGGCCGACGAGGTGGGGCTGGCCGACGCCCTGGAGCAGGGCGCGGACCTGGTGCTGGCCAGCGGCGACAAGCTGCTGGGCGGGCCACAGGCCGGCCTGGTCGTGGGCCGCGCCGACCTGGTGGACCGGCTGCGCCGTGCACCGCTGGTGCGGGCGCTGCGGGTGGACAAGCTGCGGCTGGCCGCGCTGAACGCCACGCTGCGGACGCACCTGCGGGGCGACCCGACGCC